>NZ_JACNDD010000210.1:0-9081 GCF_017351395.1 Pseudomonas sp. FW305-28 | reverse complement strand
TGCCGCTTTCCAAAGTCACGGTGACCGGACCGTTTTGTGCGGTGACGGGTTTGCCGTCGGCACCGGTCAGGGTGGCGGTGTAAGTGATGGTGCCGTTTTCGTTCACGGTCGGCGTAGCGGTCAACGTTACCGTGGTGGTGTCATTGACGTCGCTGACGATGGTGCTGACTGGAGCGGTGTTCGGAGCGATGGCCTCAAGGTTGCCACCGGATGCATCTTTGATCGACTCGGTGACGGTGGTCGGACCTTGATAGACGTCGTTGCCTACCGCCACGTCCAACACACCCGAGCTTGCGCCCGCTGCGATGGTAATGGTCTTGCCGCTTTCCAACGTCACGGTCACAGGACCGTTCTGCGCGGTGACGGGCTTGCCATCGGCACCGGTCAATGTGGCGGTGTAAGTGATGGTGCCGTTTTCGTTCACGGTTGGTGTGGCGGTCAACGTCACGGTAGTGGTGTCGTTGACATCGCTGACCACGGTGCTGACTGGAGCGGTATTTGGAGCAATGGCTTCGAGGTTGCCGCCCGATGCGGAGGCAATCGATTCAGTCACCGTCGTTGGACCTTGGTAAACATCGTTACCCACAGCAACATCGAGCACGCCGGAGCTTGCGCCCGCAGCGATGGTGATGGTCTTGCCGCTTTCCAACGTCACGGTGACCGGGCCGTTTTGCGCGGTGACGGGTTTGCCGTCGGCGCCGGTCAGGGTGGCGGTGTAGGTGATCGTGCCGTTTTCGTTCACGGTTGGTGTCGCGGTCAAGGTCACCGTGGTGGTGTCGTTGACGTCGCTGACTACGGTGCTGACAGGCGCGGTGTTCGGTGCAATGGCTTCCAGGTTGCCGCCCGTGGCGGAGGCAATCGATTCAGTCACCGTCGTTGGGCCCTGGTACACGTCATTGCCGACGGCTACGTCCAATACGCCCGAGCTTGCGCCAGCGGCGATGGTGATCGTTTTGCCGCTTTCCAACGTCACGGTCACAGGACCGTTCTGCGCAGTGACCGGTTTACCGTCAGCACCGGTCAGGGTGGCGGTGTAGGTGATGGTGCCGTTTTCGTTCACGGTTGGTGTCGCGGTCAAGGTCACCGTGGTGGTGTCGTTGACGTCGCTGACCACGGTGCTGACTGGGGCTGTATTCGGTGCAATGGCTTCCAGATTGCCGCCCGATGCCGAAGCAATCGATTCAGTCACCGTCGTTGGACCTTGGTAGACGTCGTTGCCTACCGCTACGTCCAAGACGCCGGAACTTGCACCGGCAGCGATGGTGATCGTTTTGCCGCTGTCCAAGGTCACAGTGACCGGACCGTTCTGCGCGGTGACGGGTTTACCGTCAGCACCGGTCAGGGTAGCGGTGTAGGTAATCGTGCCGTTTTCGTTTACGGTCGGCGTAGCGGTCAACGTGACGGTAGTAGCGTCTATCGAATCGGTGATCGTAGTGACCGCAGGCGCAGTGCTCGGCACCAGATTCTCAAAGTTGCCACCTGTCGCACCGGTGATGGTGGTGCTGACAGTGCTGCCGTTGTTGTAGACGTCGTTGGCCGGGGTGTCCACGGCAACGGTGCCGGTAGTAGCACCGGCGGCGATATTGATCACCGCGCCATTGCTCAAGGTCACGGTCACTGGGGTTTGAGCGGCATTGGTCAAGGTGGCGGTGTAGGTAATCTGGCCGCCTTCGGTGATGGTGTTGCTGGCCGTCAGGGTCAGGCCAGTGGTATCGACCGAATCGGTAATGGTGGTAACCGCAGGCGTGGTGCTCGGCACCAGGCTCTCGAAGTTGCCACCGGTCGCGCCAGTAATCGTGGTGCTGACGGTGCTGCCGTTGTTGTAGACGTCGTTGGCTGGTGTCTCGACGTTGACGGTGCCGGTGGTTTGGCCCGCAGCGATGGTGATGACCGAGCCATTGCTCAAGGTCACTGTCACTGGGGTTTGAGCGGCATTGGTCAGGGTTGCGGTGTAGGTGATCGAACCGCCTTCAGTGATGGTGTTGCTGGCGGACAGGGTCAGGCCAGTGGTGTTCACCGAATCGGTAATCGTAGTCACCGCTGGTGCGGTGCTCGGTACCAGGTTCTCGAAGTTGCCACCGGTCGCACCGGTGATGGTGGTGCTGACAGTGCTGCCGTTGTTGTAGACGTCGTTGGCCGGGGTCTCTACGGCAACGGTGCCAGTGGTAGCACCGGCTGCGATGTTGATCACCGCGCCGTTGCTCAAGGTCACGGTCACTGGCGTCTGGGCCGGATTGGTCAACGTCGCGGTGTAAACAATCGAACCGCCTTCGGTGATGGTGTTGCTGGCCGTCAAGGTCAGGCCAGTGGTATCCGCCGAATCGGTGATCGTGGTCACCGCAGGCGCAGTGCTCGGAACCAGGTTCTCGAAGTTACCGCCGGTCGCGCCAGTAATCGTGGTGCTGACAGTGCTGCCGTTGTTATAGACGTCATTGGCTGGCGTCTCGACGTTAACGGTGCCGGTCGTCTGGCCAGCAGCGATGGTAATGACCGAGCCATTGCTCAAGGTCACGGTCACTGGCGTCTGGGCTGGGTTGGTCAGGGTCGCGGTATAGGTGATCTGACCGCCTTCGGTAACGGTGTTGCTGGCCGAGAGGCTCAGGCCAGTGGTATCGACCGAATCGGTAATGGTGGTAACCGCAGGCGTGGTGCTCGGCACCAGGTTCTCGAAGTTGCCACCCGTCGCACCGGTAATCGTGGTGCTGACAGTGCTGCCGTTGTTGTAGACGTCATTGGCCGGTGTATCGACGTTGACGGTACCGGTGGTCTGGCCCGCAGCGATGGTGATGACCGAGCCATTGCTCAAGGTCACGGTCACTGGCGTCTGGGCCGGATTGGTCAGGGTCGCGGTGTAGGTGATCTGACCGCCTTCGTTGACGGTATTGCCCGCGCTCAGGGTGATGGTGGTGGTGTCGACGGTGTCGGTGATCTGGGTCACGGCCGGCGTGGTGGGCACGGTCACGGCGATGCCGGTGCCGCCGGTGGTGCCAGTGACGGTCACGCTGATTTGAGTGGCGTCGTTATAGACGGTGTCGTTCGGCGCCAGCGGTACGTTGACGCTGCCGGTCGTTTGTCCGGCAGCAATGACGATCACCGAGCCGTTGGACAGGGTCACTGTCAGGTCGGTCTGAGGCGCCTGGGTGACTGTCGCGGTGTACACCAGCACGCCGCCGGCTTCGGTCAGGGTCGGTGTGGCGCTCAGGGTCATCGTCGCGTTGAGCACGGCGTTGGTGGTCGTATCCGTGGTATCGCCACCCAGGATGTTGTTATCGGTGGCGGCAGCCGCAGCGAGACCTTCCGTTGGGAAACCGACGGTAGGGTCGACGCTGCCGGCGGTGGCATCCAGCACCACAAAACTGTGGCCGCCACCGGCGGCACCACCCGTACCCGCGGCAGTGGCGCCGGCGGCGGTGGCTTCCAGGGCGGTCGTCGGGTCGACGCCCGCGGCGATGGCTTGTTGCAGCTCTTCTACCGACGGCGCGGCCTGGGCAGTGGCTTGGGCCAGGTCGGTGGACGAGTCCGGAGCACTGGCGCTCCACTGGGTGTCGCGACCCAGGTCCAGGGTGCGGCCATCGGCCAGTTCCAATGTGACGGCGCCGGCAGGGCCGGTGTCCAACTGGTCGCCTACGTTCAGGCGATCACCTTCAATGAGTACGCGCCGGATGCCCTCTGGGGATACGACGAAAACCTGACCAACAATGCTTTTGACGACGGCAATAACACTGCTCATTGAAGACTTCTCCGGGTGCCACGCTCAGTAGACTTCCATGGACCCGGCAGCCTGTGGGCAGCAGCGGTCTGGACGTTCATGTTCACAAAGTAAGGTTATTTGACGCTTCTTTTGTCAATATTTTGGCTGTGCTTTTTTCGATTATTTAGTTTGTGCCAAACTATTGACCTTCTGTCGGCCATCCTAAACAATCGCTTCAGTAATGTCACATTGATATTTAAGCGGCGACCTGTCCTTTCGGTGCTTGATCCAGTTCTTGTTTCGAACTTTCCGACATACGGTCATTCCGGTTGCCATCATCCGATGCAGCGCCACGTTTCGCTGTGATTCAAGACAAGAGTTTCAGGAAAAAACCACCATGCGTCCGCACTTGTTCATGGCTTTACCCTTCGCCCTCGCCGCCAGCTTCGTACAAGCACAAACCTTGCCGCAGGCCATGCAACAGGCGCTGGATGTCCATCCTGAAATCCAGGCCGGTGTGAACAGTCGTCTCGCGGCGGATTACCAACTCAAGGCGGCCAAGGGCGGCTACCTGCCTAGAGTGGACCTTGCAGCCGGGTATGGCCGTGAAGGCACTGACAGCGTCACCACTCGGTCAGGCGGCAACAACCATTGGGAAACCCTGAACCGCAGCGAGTCGAGCCTGCGCCTGTCACAAATGGTTTTTGACGGTTTTGCGACGTCCAGCGAAGTGGGGCGTCAACAAGCCACCGTCAATGCCCGTGCCTACTCGTTGCTGGACGCTTCCGAACGCACCGGTCTGACGGTGGCCCAGGTTTACCTGGATGTGCTGACCCGTCGTGAGTTCGTGCGCCTGGCCGAGGAAAACCTCAAGAGCCACGAACGTATCTTCGACCAGATCAAGCTGCGCACCTCCCGCGGCGTGGGCAGCGGCGCCGACCTGGACCAGGCCGAAGCGCGCATGGCCCAGGCCCGCAACAACCTGATCACCGAACAGACCAACCTGGCCGACGCCGAGACCAACTACCTCAGCGCCGTGGGCCAACTGCCCGATCAACTGGAACGTCCCGCCGATTTTCTGGCGCTGTTGCCGGCCAACCTGACCGAAGCCCGCGCCCAGATGCTGGAAAACAGCCCGGTGCTGCGTTCGGCCGAAGCCGACATCGCCGCCGCCGAGCAACAGTACGAAGCCGCCAAGTCGAGCTTCTACCCACGTTTCGACGCCGAGTTGGGTCGCACGGCCGACAACGACCTGGACGGTCAGAACGGCCACAACAACGAGTGGCAAGCCATGCTGCGCATGCGTTTCAACCTGTATGCCGGTGGCAGCAACAAGGCCGACCTGGAATCCAAGTCGTACCTGTCCAACCAGGCCCTGGACATCCGCAACAACGCGCTGCGCCAGTTGAACGAAGAGCTGGGCCTGGCCTGGAACGCCTTGAACAACGCTAACGCCCAGGTGCCGGTCGCCCAGCAATACGTGGATCGCAGCGCCAATGTGCGCACCGCCTACCAGAAGCAGTTCAGCCTCGGCGAGCGGACCCTGCTCGACTTGCTCGACAGCGAAAACGAGCTGTTCAGCGCTTCCCGTCGCCTGGCGGAAATCAAGAATGTGCAGCTGTTCACCCAGTACCGGATCAAGGCAACCATGGGCCAGCTGTTGAAAAGCCAGGGTGTGGTCGCACCGTTGGCATCGGTTGTGCAGAACGACATGAAGCCCAAGGTTCAATTGCCTGGGATGAATTGAGTCCTACCACCCGTTTTAATCAGTCAGAGTGCCGAGCGTGGAATCAGAAGTCAGTCCAGTCGAACTAGTTCATGACCCGCGCACGCTGCACGACGACCCGCTGCTGGACGGTCTGCTGGCGCTCTGCATGCTGCATCAGAAGCCGGCCAGCGCAGCGATGCTCACCACTGGCCTGCCACTGCCCAAGCAACGGCTGAGCGTCGAATTATTGTCGCGCGCGGCGGCCCGTGCCGGCCTGCAAGGCCGGGTGCTGCAACGCAAGCTCGAGCAGATCCCGACCATCGCCATGCCGGCGCTGTTGCTGCTCAAAGACGGCCGCAGCGCCGTGTTGCTGGGCTGGGTCGGTGACGACCAGGCGCGGCTGCTGCTCAGCGAAAGCGACGGCGGTGAGGTGACCGTCAGCCGCGAACTGCTGGCGGACGACTACAGCGGCAAGGTGTTCTTCGCCCAACCGCAGCATAAATTTGACGTCAACCACGGCACGCTCATTCCCCGGGCGCGTTCGTGGTTTCGCGACACCCTCAAACGGTCCCGCTGGCTGTACGCCGATGCCATCGCCGCGAGCCTGCTGATCAACATCATCGCCATGGCCGCGCCACTGTTCGTGATGAACGTCTACGACCGCGTGGTGCCGAACCAGGCCGAATCGACGCTGTGGGTGCTGGCCGTCGGTATCACCGGCGCCTATGTGTTCGACCTGATCCTCAAGATGCTGCGCAGCCTGTGCCTGGACCTGGCGGGCAAGAAAACCGACCTGATCATCTCGGCGACGCTGTTCGAACGCATCGTCGGCATGTCCATGAAGTACCGCCCGGCGCGGGTCGGCAGCTTTGCCCAGAACATCCATGAGTTCCAGAGCCTGCGGGACTTCCTCGCTTCGCTGACCCTCACCAGCCTGATCGACTTGCCGTTCACCCTGCTGATCTTCATGGTCATTGCGATTATCGGTGGGCACCTGGTGTGGATTCCGGTGCTGGCGTTCCCGATTGCCCTGCTGATCGGCTATGCGTTGCAGAAGCCCCTGGTGGCGACCATGGAGCGCACCATGGCCCTGGGCGCCGAGCGCCAGTCCAGCCTGATCGAGACCCTGGCCGGCCTGGACGCGGTGAAGGTCAACAACGCCGAGAGCGAGCGTCAATACCAGTGGGAACAGACCATCGGCACCCTCAGTCGCCTCGAACTGCGGGTGAAGATGCTGTCCGGGCTGGCAATGAACATCACCTTGCTGATCCAGCAATTGGCCGGGGTGATCATGATCGTCTTCGGCGTTTACCTGATCATCGCCGGCAACCTGAGCATGGGCGGGCTGGTTGCCTGCTACATGCTCAGCGGCCGCGCCCTCAGCCCACTGGCGTCGCTGTCGGGCCTGTTGACCCGCTATCAGCAGGCGCGGGTGACCATGACCTCGGTCGACCAGATGATGGAGCTGCCCCAGGAGCGCAATTTCGACGAGCGCCCCCTCAGCCGCAAGGTGTTGCAGGGCGCCATTGAATGCCGTCAGTTGAACTTCACCTACCCGAACCAGCAGAACGCCGCGCTGAAAAACATCAACCTGGTGATCAAGCCCGGCGAGAAAATCGGCATCATCGGTCGCAGCGGTTCGGGCAAAAGCTCCCTCGCCAAATTGCTGGTGGGCCTGTATCAGCCTGACGACGGTGCCTTGCTGGTGGACGGCGTGGACATCCGCCAGATCGACGTCAGCGAGCTGCGCTACAACATTGGCTACGTGCCCCAGGACATCCAGCTGCTGGCCGGCACCCTGCGGGACAACCTGACCTCCGGCGCCCGTTACGTCGAAGACGAACTGGTGCTCCAGGCCGCTGAACTGGCGGGCGTGCACGAATTCGCCCGTCTGCATCCGCAAGGCTATGAACTGCAAGTCGGCGAGCGCGGGCAGAACCTGTCCGGCGGCCAGCGCCAGAACGTCGCCCTGGCCCGCGCGCTGTTGCTCAACCCGCCCATCCTGCTGCTGGACGAACCCACCAGCGCCATGGACAACACCGGTGAAGAACGCTTGAAGCAGCGCCTGGCCGCCGTGGTGGAAAACAAGACCGTGCTGTTGGTGACGCACCGGGCATCCTTGCTGTCGCTGGTGGATCGCCTGCTGGTGATCGACCGTGGACAGATCCTCGCCGATGGCCCGAAAGCCGCTGTCATGGAAGCGCTGAAGAAGGGGCAGATCAGTGTTGCTTAAGCCAGGTTTAAAGGGCGGCGTGGGCCGCTATTTCAAAGGTTCCGACTCGCTGCACGGCCAACCGCTGCCCGAGGTCAACAAAGCCCTGATCGAGGACGCTCCCCGGGTGGTGCGTTTGACGATCTGGGGCATCATCGGCTTCTTTGTATTCCTGATGCTGTGGGCCAACTTCGCCGAGATCGACGAAGTGACCAAGGGCGACGGCAAGGCGATCCCATCGTCCAAGATCCAGAAAATCCAGAACCTGGAAGGCGGCATCGTCGCTGAGCTGTTCGTCAAGGAAGGGCAGATCGTCGACGTCGGCGCGTCGTTGATTCGCCTGGACGACACACGGTTTGTCTCCAACGTCGGCGAAACCGAGGCTGATCGGCTGTCCATGTTGTTGCGGGTCGAGCGCCTGAGCGCCGAAGTCGATGACCGGCCGCTGAACTTCCCGGCCGATGTACTCAAGGCGGTGCCGGGCCAGGCGGCCAGCGAAGAGTCGCTGTACATCAGCCGCCGCCAGCAGTTGCACGATGAAATCGGCGGCTTGCAGGAGCAGTTGATCCAGCGCCAGCAGGAACTGCGCGAGTTCGTGTCCAAGCAGGCGCAGTACCGCTCCGGCCTGGCGCTGCAACGCCAGGAAATCAACATGTCCGAGCCGCTGGTGGCCCAGGGCGCGGTGTCGCCGGTAGAAGTGCTGCGGCTCAAGCGCGCCGAAGTCGAGACCCGTGGGCAACTGGACGCCACGACGCTGGCGATCCCCCGCGCCGAATCGGCGATCAAGGAAGTGCAGCGCAAGATCGACGAGACCCGCGGCAAGTTCCGCAGCGAAGCCCTGACCCAGCTCAACGAAGCCCGCACCGACCTGAACAAGGCCCAGGCCACCGGCAAGGCCCTGGAAGACCGGGTGAGCCGGACCCTGGTGACGTCGCCGGTGCGCGGCATTGTCAATAAATTGCTGGTGAACACCATCGGCGGCGTGATCCAGCCCGGCAGCGACCTGGTGGAAATCGTGCCGCTGGACGACACCATTCTGGTGGAAGCGAAAATCCGTCCCCAGGACATCGCCTTCCTGCACCCCGGCCAGGACGCTACGGTGAAATTCACCGCGTACGACTACACCATCTACGGCGGGATGAAAGCCAAGCTGGAACAGATCGGTGCCGACACCATCACCGATGAAGACAAGAAAACCACCTACTACATCATCAAGCTGCGCACCGAACGCAGCCACCTGGGCACGCCTGAAAAACCCTTGCTGATCATCCCTGGCATGGTGGCGTCGGTGGACATCATCACCGGCAAGAAAACCGTGCTCAGCTACCTGCTCAAACCGATCATCAAGGCCCGGTCCGAGGCGTTGCACGAGCGGTAGTTTCAAGCCTGTGTCCTCCACAGCTGCCCATCGGTGGCTGGATAGCTTTGTGGTGCTTAGCTCTTCAGCTAACCCCCTTGTGGGAGCGAGCT
>NZ_JACNDD010000021.1:0-58198 GCF_017351395.1 Pseudomonas sp. FW305-28 | reverse complement strand
ATGCTCCACAACCGGATTCGTAGCCCTCAACCGCGGCCCCGCCGAATAACGAATCACACTGAGAACAGCCAACGTCGCAACCACCAATCCAGGAGAAGTCGCCAGCAATACAGCAGTGGTCCCACCCCCGGCCGCCAGGATCTGCCCGGCGGCCAAAGGTCCGGCCACCGAGCCCAGGCGCCCGATGGCCACCGCAGCACCAACCCCCGTCGCACGCACGGCCGTAGGGTAGGAGGGCGGTGCCAAGGCATAGAGAACCAGTTGCGCGGCCATGACGAACAACCCGGCAGCAAACCCGGCGATGCCCATGGGCACGATGCCGACCGACAAACCGACCCCGGCCAGGGCGCTCAGCAGGCCGGCATAGACGAACAGCACCACCTTGATGCCATTGCAGCGGTCCAGCAACAGGCCGCCCAGCAACGAACCAAGGGCGCCACCGATGTTGAACAGCATCTGCACCAGGCCCGCCTGGGGTTTGCTGAAGCCCTGTTCCAGCAACAACGATGGCAGCCAGTTGAGCAACATGTACATGACCGTCAGGGTGAAGAAATAGCTCAACCACAGAGCCAAGGTGGTACGGCCGCGACCTTCACCGAACAGCGCCTGGGCGGTGGAGCCACGCGATGAGCCGCCATCCTGCACCTGGCGAAAGGCGCTGGATTCGGGAAGCCACAGGAGCATCAGCGGCACCACCAGCAACGGCGCCAACCCACCGATGAAAAACGTCATCTGCCAGTGTTCGCCAAACAGCATGGCGACCACGGCGGCCAATGCGCCGCCCAACGGCACCCCCGCATACATCACGCTGATGGCCGTGCCCCGGCGCTGCTCACCCACGGCTTCGGCACACAGGGCAATGAGGTTGGGCAGGGCGGCGCCCAGGCCCAGGCCGGTCATGAAGCGCACCAGCAACAGGCTGGAGAAGTGTTCGACATAAGCGGTGCTGAGGGAAAACACGCCGAACAGCAAGACAGCGGCGATGAGGATTTTCTTGCGGCCGATGCGATCAGCGATCCAACCACCGAAGAAGGCCCCCGGCAGCAACCCGATGATTCCGGCGCTGAACACCCAGCCCATCATTTTCGGGTCAAGGGCAAACGTCTGCCGTAGTCCTGCGGCGGCGGTACCGGCTGACTGCAGGTCGAAACCCTCGATCAACGCAACAATGAAACACAAGGCAATGGTCAGCGTCGCACGACGCGCCGGACGGTCCATGGCAAATCCTCTTATTGTTTTTGTGAGGGGACACCGCTCGGAGGAAAACCGGCGGGTGTGTTTAAGATTAACAAAGCTAACTAAAAAATGAAGGGTGCCAGAAGGGCGTCCATAAGTGGCCAGTTCAGTATGCAAATCAGAGGCTTGGCAAGAATTCACGGGTGAATTGGTAAATTAGTTAATTACATTAATGTTCGATTATCGGACGCTAGCGATTGACGAAGCGCCCGTACGGTTTCCATTCTTTGTCCGCACGGCCCCCGTCGCCAAGCTCGGGCCGATCAAAACAACAACAATAAATGGACACCGAACATGCCAAACCTTGCTCGGGGCACGCTGACGGCGCGCCCTGTTTCATCTCTCGTCCCTCTGCTGGTCGGTCTCGGGCTGAGCCTCGGTTCTCCCGTATCGTGGGCGGAAGGTTTCATCGACGACAGCCACGGTACGCTGACCCTGCGCAACTACTACATGGACCGCGACTACAAGGACGACGGCGCCAAGACTGCAGCCCGGGAATGGGCTCAGGGTGTGTTCATGAACATGGAGTCGGGGTTTACCCCGGGTACGGTCGGATTCGGCCTGGATGTCAGGGGGTTGCTGGGCATCAAGCTTGACTCGTCGCCGGATCGCAGCGGCACTGAACTGTTGCCGGTGTCCAGCAGCGACAAGCGCGCGGCGGATGAGTATTCGCGCCTGGGCGTGACCGGAAAATTGCGTTTCGCTCAAACCACGGTGAAGACCGGCGATGTATCGATCTTCCTGCCGTTTGCCTTTGCCAGCCCGTCGCGGCTGCTGCCGCAGACCTTTCGCGGAACGACGCTCAGTTCCAAGGATCTCGACGGTTTGACGTTGAACACCGGGTATATCGATCGCATCGCTCGCCGCGATTCCACCGATTACCAGCCGATGAGCATCGCCTCGCCCAACCGCCGGTTCAACGGCGCGGCGACCTCTTCCCATATGGCGTATGTGGGGGGTGACTACCAGGTCAACAAAGACCTCAGCCTGCGGGCCTACCACGCCGAAGTGGCGGATCTGTACCAGCAGAACACCCTGGCGTTGTTGCATAACCTGCCCCTGGGCGATGGCGTCCTGACCACCGACCTGCGCAGTTTTTTCAGTGACGACGACGGTGCGGCCAAGGCCGGAAAGGTGGACAACCGCAATGTCTCGGCGCTGGTCGGCTATCGCCTGGGCGGGCATCGCGTGAGCCTGGGCTACATGCACGCCAGTGGCGATACGGCCACGCCTTATGTGTCCGGCACCGAGTTGATGGGCTTGAGTGAAATGACCATGAGCTCGGACTTCCTCAATGCCAAGGAACGCACCTGGCAGGCGATCCATGACTACGATTTCGCCGCCGTGGGCGTGCCGGGCCTGAGGACTCGACTGCGTTATGTGCGTGGCGATCACATCGAGCTGGCGGCCCTCGATGCCGAGGATCGCAAGGAGCGTGAGTTCCAGATGGAGTTGGGGTATGTGATCCAGGGCGGCCCACTGAAGAACGTCGGGTTGCTGGCGCGCAAATCGATCTATCGCAACAACTTTCCGGGTACGGCGGCGTTTCGCGACGAGAACCAGACCCGGTTCCTGGTGACGTACAGCGTGCCGATCTGGTGAGTTTCGAGTCGGTTGGCTAGCGCTTGTGGGAGCAAGGCTTGCCCGCGATGAAAGCGCTGCGGATCTTCAGAAGTCGAGGTGCCTTCATCGCGAGCAAGCTTTGCTCCCACATAGCGGGGAGGTGCGACGATTCGCTAAACCCTCTCGCCGCAGGGACCCGCGCCAGGCTTGCTACTGGTAGACCTTCTTCAACAACCGCAGCAACTCCTCGCGCTCAGCCCCTGAGAGGGCAGCGGTGGAGTCAAGGTCGCTCTGGGCGGCGATTTGCTTGAGCTCCTTGAGCAGGGTTTCGCCGGTCTTGCTCAGGAAGATCCCATAGGAGCGCTTGTCCGGCTTGCAGCGCACGCGCACCGCCAGGGCCCGGCTTTCCAGCTTATTGAGCAGCGGCACCACTTGCGGCGGTTCGATCGCCAGGGCCTTGGCCAGGTCGGCCTGCATCAGGCCGGGATTCTGGTCGATGATTGCCAGGGCCGAGAACTGGGCGGGCCGCAGATCGTGGACGGCGAGCCGGCCAATCAGGTTCTGGAACAGCTTCAGCTGGGCGCGGCGCAGGGCGTAACCGATCAGGTCGTCCAACGCGGAGTCCAGCGGCACCTGTGCGTCGGTACCGGCGACCAGGGGCTCGGCGGGTTCGGCAAGCTTGGAAGACTTGGCCATCGAAGTGAGTGTCCTCAAGGTAAGTGGTTAACAAGGCTATCCAGTTTGCCGGGGTTGCGGCGCCCTGGCTACGGGCTTGTGCATATTCGAATTTTTTTACCTTCGATCTCGCCTCTGAAAAATACAGATAAACCGATTAATAGTTAATTGACATAACTAAATTTCCGGTTTAGTTTTTGATCATCTTCAGCCAAGAACAAGAGAGCACGCATCATGAGCAATTACGAAGGTCGCTGGAAAACCGTCAAGGTCGATATCGAGGAGGGCATCGCCTGGGTCACCCTCAATCGCCCGGAAAAACGCAACGCCATGAGCCCGACCCTCAACCGCGAGATGATCGACGTGCTCGAGACCCTGGAGCAGGATCCGGCCGCAGGGGTGCTGGTGCTGACCGGGGCCGGTGATGCCTGGACCGCTGGCATGGACCTCAAGGAATACTTCCGCGAAGTGGATGCCGGGCCGGAAATCCTCCAGGAAAAAATCCGTCGCGAAGCCTCGCAATGGCAGTGGAAATTACTGCGCATGTACGCCAAGCCAACCATCGCCATGGTCAATGGCTGGTGTTTCGGTGGTGGTTTCAGTCCGCTGGTGGCGTGCGACCTGGCGATCTGCGCCGACGAAGCGACCTTCGGTCTCTCGGAAATCAACTGGGGCATCCCGCCGGGCAACCTCGTCAGCAAGGCCATGGCCGACACCGTGGGCCATCGCCAATCGCTGTACTACATCATGACCGGCAAGACCTTCGGTGGGCAGAAAGCCGCCGAAATGGGCCTGGTCAATGAGAGCGTGCCCTTGGCGCAGTTGCGTGAAGTCACCGTGGAACTGGCCCGCAACCTGTTGGAAAAGAACCCGGTGGTGCTGCGGGCGGCCAAGCATGGCTTCAAGCGTTGCCGCGAACTGACCTGGGAGCAGAACGAAGACTACCTGTACGCCAAGCTCGACCAGTCGCGCCTGCTCGATACCGAGGGTGGCCGCGAGCAGGGGATGAAGCAATTCCTGGACGACAAGAGCATCAAGCCGGGCCTGCAGACCTACAAGCGCTGAGACAACCGCGCGGCGGGCGCCATCGTGCGCCCGCGGGCTGTTCGTCCAAGGCCCTCGGCGCTACTGTGAACGTGTTCCCGATAAAGACAATAAAGAGGAATCACCATGCTGGACGTGCCCCTGTTGATTGGCGGCCAGTCGTGCCCGGCCCGCGACGGCCGGACCTTCGAGCGCTGCAACCCGGTGACCGGTGAGGTGGTGTCTCGCGTGGCCGCCGCCACCCTGGAAGATGCCGATGCCGCCGTGGCCGCCGCCCAAGCGGCGTTTCCTGCCTGGGCCGCGCTGGCACCCAACGAACGCCGCACGCGTCTGCTGCGGGCTGCCGAGCAGTTGCAGGCCCGCAGTGGCGAGTTTATCGCCGCGGCCGGCGAGACTGGCGCCATGGCCAACTGGTACGGTTTCAATGTGCACCTGGCGGCGAACATGCTGCGCGAAGCGGCGTCCATGACCACCCAGATCAACGGCGAAATCATTCCATCCGACGTGCCAGGCAGTTTCGCCATGGCCCTGCGTCAGCCCTGTGGCGTGGTGTTGGGCATCGCGCCCTGGAACGCCCCGGTGATTCTCGCCACCCGCGCCATCGCCATGCCCCTGGCCTGCGGTAACACCGTGGTGCTCAAGGCTTCCGAGATCAGCCCGGCGGTGCACCGGTTGATCGGCCAGGTGTTGCAGGACGCCGGGCTGGGTGACGGTGTGGTCAATGTCATCTGTAACGCACCGGCGGATGCGCCGGCCATTGTCGAACGGTTGATCGCCAACCCGGCGGTGCGCCGGGTCAATTTCACCGGTTCGACCCACGTCGGACGCATCGTCGGCGAACTCTCGGCGCGCCATCTCAAACCAGCGTTGCTGGAACTGGGCGGCAAGGCGCCGTTGCTGGTGCTGGATGACGCCGACCTGGACGCCGCCGTGCAAGCGGCCGCCTTCGGAGCCTACTTCAACCAGGGCCAGATCTGCATGTCCACCGAGCGATTGATCGTCGACGCCCGCGTGGCGGATGCGTTCATCGCCAAGCTGACCGCCAAGATCGCCACCTTGCGTGCCGGTGATCCGGCGGCTGGCGATTCGGTGCTGGGCTCGTTGGTCGATGCCAGTGCCGGCCAGCGCATCAAGGGACTGATCGACGATGCCTTGGCCAAAGGCGCAACGCTGGTCACCGGGGGCCAGTTGGAAGGCAGCATTCTGCAGCCGACCTTGCTCGACGGTGTCACTGCGCAGATGCGCCTGTACCGTGAGGAATCCTTCGGGCCAGTGGCGGTGCTGTTACGCGGTGAGGGCGATGAAGCGCTGTTGCGCCTGGCCAACGATTCCGAGTTCGGCCTGTCGGCTGCCATCTTCAGCCGCGACACCACCCGCGCGTTGGCGTTGGCCCAGCGGGTCGAGTCGGGCATTTGCCACATCAACGGGCCGACCGTGCACGACGAAGCGCAGATGCCCTTCGGCGGGGTCAAGTCCAGTGGTTATGGCAGCTTCGGCGGCAAGGCGTCCATCGAGCATTTCACCCAGTTGCGTTGGGTGACCTTGCAGAACGGTCCCCGGCATTACCCGATCTGAAACCCATCGCGTCACGGGCGGTCGAGCCTCGAAAGCCGCCGCCCGGATGCAGGCCAGAATAACAATGACAAGGCCGCAGCCCCGCGCTGCCACGCTCCGCTCGCCTCGCGACCCGAGCGTGCCTTGGTGGAGGAAATGTACGTGAGTTCCGAGTCCAGATCGTCCTCCCGACCCGAGGCCGGGCGTTATCGCCAGGTGTCGATTGGTCATCCTGCCGTCGAAGTCCGGGAAGAGCGCGGCATTTTGCACATGCGCTCCCTGGAATCCCTGGCCCCGTTGCCGGCGCGTTTACTCGAGCGCCTGGTGCACTGGGCCGAGGTGCGCCCGCAGCAGACGTTCATCGCGGCCCGTGAAGCGGGCGGTGACTGGCGTCGTGTCAGCTATGCGCAGATGCTCGACAGTGTCCGGGCCATCGCCCAAAGCCTGCTCAGCTATGGTTTGTCAGCGGAAAAACCCTTGGCGCTGCTCTCCGGCAACGACATCGAACACCTGCAAATGGCCCTCGGCGCGATGTACGCCGGCATTCCCTATTGCCCGGTGTCGCCGGCTTATTCATTGCTGTCCCAGGATTTCGCCAAGCTGCGCCATGTGTGCGACCTGTTGCAGCCGGGGTTGGTGTTTGTCAGCGAAGCCGCCCCGTTCGAACGAGCGATCAATGCCGTATTGCCGGCGAACGTTCCCCTGGTCACGGTGCGCGGCGAGATGGCGGGCCGCTCCAGGACAAGCTTCGCCAGCCTGTTGGCCCAACCCGGCGGCTCGGAGGCCGAGCAGGCGTTCGCCGCCACCGGCCCGGACAGCATCGCCAAGTTCCTGTTCACCTCGGGCTCCACCAAGCTGCCCAAGGCCGTGATCACCACCCAGCGTATGTTGTGCGCCAATCAGCAAATGCTGCTGCAAACCTTTCCGGTGTTCGGCGAGGCACCGCCGGTGCTGGTGGACTGGCTGCCGTGGAACCATACGTTCGGCGGCAGCCACAACGTCGGCATCGTGCTGTACAACGGCGGCACGTTCTACCTGGACGATGGCAAACCCACCGCCCAGGGCTTCGCCGAGACCCTGCGCAATCTCAAGGAAATTTCCCCCACCGCCTACCTGACCGTACCCAAGGGCTGGGAAGAATTGGTCAGCGCCTTGGAGCAGGACGGTGAGTTGCGCGAGCGTTTCTTCAAGCGCATCAGCCTGTTCTTCTTTGCCGCGGCGGGCTTGTCCCAAAGTACCTGGGATCGGCTCGATAAGGTTGCCGAGCAGCATTGCGGAGAACGTATCCGCATGATGGCGGGCCTGGGCATGACCGAAGCGTCGCCGTCCTGCACCTTCACCACCGGGCCCTTGTCCATGGCCGGCTACATCGGTCTTCCGGCGCCCGGCTGCGAGGTCCGGCTGGTGCCGGTGGATGGCAAGTTCGAAGGGCGTTTTCGCGGGCCGCACATCATGCCTGGCTACTGGCGTTCGCCGCAGCAGACCGCCGAAGTGTTCGACGAGGACGGTTTCTATTGCTCGGGGGATGCGATCAAACTGGCCGATGCCAGCAATCCGCAACTGGGGCTGATGTTCGACGGGCGGATTGCCGAGGACTTCAAATTGTCTTCCGGTGTCTTCGTCAGCGTCGGGCCGTTGCGTAACCGGGCGGTGTTGGAAGGCACACCCTACGTCCAGGACCTGGTGATCACCGCCCCGGATCGCGAGTGCCTGGGTGCGCTGGTGTTTCCACGACTTGCTGAGTGCCGGCGCCTGTCAGGCCTGGGCGCGAACGCCAGCGACGCCCAGGTCCTCGCCAGCCCGCCGGTACGCCAATGGTTCGCCGCCTGGCTGCAACGCCTGAACCGCGCAGCCAGCGGCAACGCCAGTCGCGTGGAGTGGATAGCCTTGCTCGATGAACCGGCGTCCATCGACCGTGGTGAAATCACCGACAAGGGATCGATCAACCAACGGGCGGTGTTGCAGTGGCGGGCGGGGAAGGTGGAGGCGTTGTACCGCGGGGAGGATGCGTCGATCCTGCGGGCGGGACCTGCCGCTTAAGGCAATAACAAGTCCCTGTGGGAGCGAGCTTGCTCGCGATGGCGATGGTTCAGTAGCAGAGATGTTGTCTGACACACCGTCATCGCGAGCAAGCTCGCTCCCACATCAGGTCCGGGGGCTGGTTGCTATTGTTTAACGCCGTCCCAGCAGCAAACCCACCACCAGCCCGAACCCCGCGGAAATCGCCACGGTCTGCCAGGGGTGGCCGCCAATATAGACCTCAGTGGCATCGACCATTGGACGGGTACGCTCCCGGGCGCTGGTGACCGAGTCGAGCGCCTGTTGCAGTTTCTGGGATATCTGGCCTCGCAGGTCTTCAGCCTCTTCTCCCACCAGCGAGGCACTGCTTTTGAGCAGCTTTTCCGATTCTTCAATCAGCGCCGTCAATTCGCTGAAGGCTTGATCCTTGATTTGCTCTCCGTTCGCTTGCACGGTGCCTTTACGGGCCATGGAAGTACTCCTTGTGTGGATGATGGCATTGAACAATGGAGTGCTGCGCCGGTTAAAAAGTTGCAACGCCTAGGCCTTGGCAGGGCAGTCCATCGCAAATCGTGGTTAAGACGTTTCCCCGCAAGGTGTAAGATGGCGCCTATTTACGCAACAGGTAATTCCCATGAGCTTCAATCTGGCTGACAAGCCCCTGGCCGAGCGCGCCGCGCTGGAAGACGAAAAATCCCGACTCTTTGAACTGTGGCAAAACAACCTGGGCAAGGCCAAGGGCGATGCCGCCCGCCTGTTTGGCGAGCGCTCCAAGCGCAAGGGCAAGTGGGCCGAGTGGGTGCGTGCCGAACTGGACGGCATGTCGCCGCCGGAATACGCCAACATGGTGCGCAGTGAAGTCAATCGACTGATGGCCGCCAACAAGTAAACCTCAGGCAAACGTCGCGCTAATGGCCTCGCGCACCTTGAGCATTGCCGGATCCATTTGCGTGTGGGTCCGCCAGCCCAGTTCGATGGGGTAGCGGGGCAAGGCCAGGGGGCAGGGCAGCAAGGCCAGGCCGCTGAGGTCGGCAATGGCCCGGGCAGCGTGGGCGGGAATCGTCGCTACGGCCTGGCTGCCCTTGAGCAGGAATGGCAGCGCGGCAAAGTGGGTGGTCGAGGCACAGACTCGCCGACTCAGGCCAAGCCCGGCCAATCCTTCGTCGGTGATGCCGATGAAGCCCCCCGAAGACACCAGCAGATGCTCGCGGGCCACGAACGCCTCCAGGCTGAGGGATTGTTGGCCGTGTGTCAGGCTCGCCGCGTCCAACAGGCAGGCGTAATCGCCTTCACCCAATACCTGGCGGCTGAGCAGCCGCTGCGCGAAACCACCCGCCGTGATCGCCAGGTCGAGATCGCGCTCCATCAAGGCCCGGCCGACGATCTGGCTGTGGGTCTGACGGAAAATCAAGCGCAGGCCCGGCGCACGTCGGGCCACTTCGTCGATCAGGCGCCGCCCATGGGCAATCTCGAAATCATCCGACAGGCCGACGATGACCGAGCGGCCGTCATAATGGCTGGCATCCGGGTCGACCATCGCCAGGCTCTGGCGACATTTGTCCAGGGCTTCGCTGATCACCGGTTTCAGCTGGTTGGCCCGCAGCGTCGGCGCCAGCCCCCGACCCGTGCGCACGAATAGTTGATCGTCATACAACCCGCGGAGCCTGCGCAATGCGGCGCTGATGGCCGACTGGGTCACGCCCAGGCGTAGGGCGGCGCGGCTGGCGCTGGATTCGTCATGCAGGGCTTCGAAAGTCTTGAGCAGATTGAGGTCGATGTCGGCGATATTCATGGGGCTCATATCATTTAGCAGCATTCAGGGCTTTATTCATGATCGGCCGCTCCTCGAGAATCAGCAACACCTGATGATCACGGAGTTGAAAACCATGCCCAAATCCATTGTGGCTGCCCTGCAGATCGGCTCGTTGCCTGGCGGCAAGGGCGAGACCCTGGCGCAGATCCTTTCCTACGAAGACGCCATTCGCCAGGCCGGCGCGCGCCTGGTGGTGATGCCTGAAGCGTTGCTCGGTGGTTATCCCAAGGGCGAGGGGTTCGGGACGCAACTGGGTTACCGGCTGCCGGAGGGGCGTGAAGCGTTCGCCCGCTATTTTGCCAATGCCCTTGATGTGCCCGGTGTGGAAACCGAAGCGCTGGCCGGGCTGTCGGCGCGTACGGGGGCGAGCCTGGTGCTGGGCGTCATCGAGCGTGTCGGCAGCACTCTCTACTGCACTGCACTGTATTTCGAGCCCGACGCGGGCCTGGTGGCACGGCACCGCAAGTTGATGCCCACCGGTACCGAACGGCTGATCTGGGGCAAAGGCGATGGTTCGACCTTGCCGGTGATCGACAGCCAGGTTGGCCGGGTCGGCGCGGCGGTGTGCTGGGAAAACATGATGCCGCTGTTGCGCACCGCGATGTACGCCAAGGGGGTGGAGGTCTGGTGTGCGCCCACGGTGGATGAGCGGGAGATGTGGCAGGTGACCATGCGGCATATCGCCCACGAAGGGCGTTGTTTTGTGGTCAGTGCCTGTCAGGTCCAGGCTTCGCCGCAGGCGTTGGGTATCGACGTCGCGCACTGGCCGGTCGAGCGGCCGCTGATTGCCGGTGGCAGCGTGATTGTCGGGCCCATGGGCGATGTGCTCGCCGGACCACTGAAAGACACTGCCGGGCTACTGACCGCCGAAATCGACACCGATGACCTGGTGCGGGCGCGCTACGACTATGACGTGGTCGGGCACTACGCCAGGCCGGATGTGTTCGAGCTGGTGGTGGACGAGCGCGCCAAGCCTGGCGTGCGCTTTACGGCGTGATTCACCACGTCGCCGCGGAGCCCGGCAGTTCGAGGGTCCCGCGGTCGACGAAGCGCATGGTGCCGAACACGCCGCCGGCGAGTTTGCCCTTGAGCACATAGGGCAGGTTGTCCAGGCTTTGGGTCTGGCTCAGGCCCAGGGTCTGGCGCAGCACGGAAAACGCCGAAATGCTCACCGGGACGCTCACGATCGCTTCGGAAAAGCGCGGGATCGAGCCGGTCTGGTCACTGACCCCTGTCGCCAGCGTACGGCCGTTGACCTCCAGGTCCAGCGCCACGCCGTTGTAGTCGATGGCGGTTTCGTTGGGGTTCTGCACGCGCAGCTTCACGGCGAAGCGTACTTCCAGGCCCTGGTTGGGCAGCGGTTCGATGCCGACCACGTTGATGTTCAGCGGGTCACGGTTCGGGAAGAGGGCGCAGGCGCTGAGGCTGAGCAGGATCAGGAATACGGAAAGGCCGAGGATTCTGCGCATGGATTGACTCTCAAAGAATGAAAAAAACCGGAAGCGAGTGAGCACGATACCCCACAGGTGCCCAACGGCAACCCACGAACCCTTGGATAGGGCGATTTTGTGGCGAGGGAGCTTGCTCCCGCTCGGTTGCACAGCAACCGCAGAAGCTTGGGGCCGCTACGCAGCCCAGCGGGAGCAAGCTCCCTCGCCACAAAAGCCCATGCCACAGCGATTGGATAGTAAGGGGGCTCCTGACAGTTTCTGACACCAGCCTCTGCTAATCTGCGCCATCTTTTCTTTGCGGACAGTCCATCGTGTCGCGTACCACTCGGCTGCTCACTTTGCTGCAAGTCTTGCGGGGCAAGCGTTGCCCGGTCACCGCTGCGACGTTGGCGGGTGAACTGAATGTATCCGAGCGTACCTTGTACCGCGACATTGCCGAACTCACGGCCCTCGGCGCGCCGATCCAGGGCGAGGCGGGCATTGGTTATGTATTGCGTAGCGGCCTGTTCCTGCCGCCGCTGATGTTCACCGCCGATGAAATCGAAGCCATTGTGCTGGGTTTGCGCTACGTGGATCAGCGCGCCGACGAGGTGCTGGGCAAGGCGGCCGCCGACGCCCTGGCGAAGGTCGCCGCCGTGCTGGCCCCGGATGTGCGGGATGCGTTACGCAACCCGACGGTACTGCCTGGCCCGCCGGGTTATGGTTATCCGCAGAACACCGTGGAGCTGAATGTCTACCGCCAGGCCATTCGTGCCCAGGCCAAGCTGCACATCGACTACGCCGACGTGAACAAGACCCCGAGCCAACGCCTGATCTGGCCGCTGGCCCTGGGCTTTTTCAACGAGGCGCGGGTGGTGGTGGCCTGGTGCGAGTTGCGCGGCGCCTACCGGACCTTTCGCACCGACCGGATTGCCTCGGCCACCGAGCAGGGCGAGCGGTATCCAGGCCGGCGCAGCGATTTGTTGCGGGACTGGTTTGCGTTGATGAAGCTGGACGAAACCGGGCGGTTCACTCCTGACAAAAACTGACACAACGCTGTTCTAGCATGGTGCCAGATCGATAAAACAAGGAGCCATACCATGTCCAATCCCGTCTCTTCCCTGGCCCCGGCCATCGCCGGCTACATCGCGGCTGCCAATGCCCGTGACAGTTCGGCGGTGACGCGTTTCTTCGCCGAGGATGCCAACGTGTTCGATGAAGGCCAGCACCGCGTTGGCACCCAGGCCATCGCCCAATGGATGGAAGACACCGCCCAGCGATTCCAGCCGCGGGTGGAAGTCCTCAATGTGCAGCAGCGCACTGGCAAGGTGCTGGTGCAGAACCTGATCTCCGGAACATTCCCCGGCAGCCCGCTGGAGTTGCGTTATACCTTTCGGCTCGATGAGCAGGGCAAGATCAGTCGGTTGGATATCTCGATTTAAAGTTCCGTACCCAGGTCTGTGGGAGCAAGGCTTGCCCGCGATAGCCGCGCCGCGGTCCAACAGCCAAACCGCGTTATCGTTCATCGCGGGCAAGCCTTGCTCCCACAGGGCATGCTTCCACAAGATCTTGCTCCCACAGATAAACCCCTTCGTCACGGCTCTGTGCAGGGTTCCTGCAATCGCCCGCCATGGCATACTCCCCATCTTCGTTTTCCGGACCCGGGCCGTATGACTTTCGACTCCCCCTTGACTGCCTGGCAGCATGCCATCGAACACCACGGCTTCGTCCAGGACGAGGCCCAGGAATTGGCCATCATGGCGCTGGAGCAATGCCACCAGGCGTTGCACGAAGGGCGCAAGTCGATCAAGGGCGTCTATCTCTGGGGCCCGGTGGGACGTGGCAAGACCTGGCTGATGGACCGCTTTTATGAAAGCCTCAAGGTGCCGGCCCGCCGCCAGCACTTCCATCATTTCATGGCGTGGGTGCACCAGCGCTCGTTCCAGCTCACCGGCACGCCGGATCCTTTGCAAGCCCTGGCCCGGGAGTTGAGCGCAGAAGTACGGGTGTTGTGTTTCGACGAGCTGTTCGTCAACGACATTGGTGACGCGATCATCCTCGGGCGCTTGTTCCAGGTGATGTTCGAGCTGGGCATGGTGATGGTGAGCACCTCCAACCTGCCGCCGGAAGAACTCTATGCCAACGGCCACAACCGTGAGCGTTTCCTGCCGACCATCACCGCGATCAAGCAGCACATGCAGATCGTGCCGGTGAACGGCTGGCAAGACCATCGCCAGCACCCAGGCCAATTGCAGCAGCGTTATTGGCTGCGCGATCCCGGGCAGCCCGATCCGCTGGGCGATGTCTTCAGCCTGTTGACCACAGGGCAGGCGTCGAGCCGCGCGCCGATTGACGTGGGCCATCGCCTGCTTGAACCGGTCCAGGCCAGCGATACGGTGCTCTGGAGTCGTTACGCCGACCTGTGTGAGCAACCGTTCTCGGCGTTGGATTTCATGGCGCTGTGCGACCGCTTCAGCGTCATTCTGCTCAGTGATGTGCCCTGCCTGAGCGCCGAACAGCGCGAGGGGCGCATTGCCCGTGGCACCGAGGACGGCGTTGAGCGGGTCGTGGCCGGTGACCGTGAGTTGCCGCAGTTGTCGGTCCACGACGACGGCGTGCGACGGTTCATCGCCCTGGTCGATGAATGCTACGACCGCAAGGTACCGTTGTGCCTTTCGGCTGCGGTGCCGATGGATGAGTTGTACACCGAGGGCTATCTGCAATTCCCGTTTCGCCGTACGCTCAGTCGCCTCCAGGAAATGCAAATGCAACGTTTTGGTCAGCCAGCCTGACCTGTATCCCGCCGACGGCATCGAGCCGCCGGTACTACCGAAGTGAGATGGAAGGTCATGGAAGAAGCCAAGGACATTCTTGTTCTGCAAGCCAGCTACACCAACCCGGTCCACGCCGAAGCGATCTGTCATGTGCTCAACGGTTATGCGTTGGACCCGATGGGCGGGGGACATCCGTTGCCGGCCGAGGTCCTGCTGCACCTGCCCGAGGAACTGGCCAAGCGTCCTCATGCCTTCAGCGTGCTGGCTTTCGTCAACGGCGAGCCAGCGGGGCTGGTCAATTGTTTCGAAGGTTTTTCAACCTTTGCCTGCCGACCGTTGGTGAACATCCACGACGTGGTGGTCATGCCGGAGTTTCGCGGCCTCGGGTTGAGCCAGAAGATGCTGCAGAAGGTCGAGGATATTTCCCGCCAGCGCGGTTGCTGCAAGATTACCCTGGAAGTGCTCCAGGAAAATGCCGTGGCACAGGGCAGCTACGCCAAGTTCGGCTTTGCCCCCGGCATGTTCGACCCCGCCCACGGCCCTATGCAGTTCTGGATCAAGCCCCTGTAAAAGCGGGCATCCGATCGGTTTCGATCATTTTTGCACGACTTCGGCCAAGGGCGCCTTGGGCTGCATCAGGCTGAAGTCGATCAGGGCCTTGCGTGGGGTTTGATACGGGTTGCCGATCAGCAGTGGACGGGCCTTGAAGTCATCGCTGACCAGGCTCTTGCTACGATCCAGTTCGTCAAAACTCAAGCCGGCCAGGTCCGCCCAGGTGTGGATCAGGTGTGAACTGCTGTAGGGGCGTGACAGGTCGCCGGCAAAGTTCCAGTCATGGTTTTCGCGCCACTTGGGCGAAGCCCAGGCCATGAAAGGAATGGTGTACATCGGTGCGGTCGGTTTGCCTTCGTTACGGCCCAACGTACCGTGACCCGGCGAGTCGAACACGTCTTCGCCGTGGTCCGAGAGGTACAGCAGGAAGCCGTTGGGATCAGTCTTGGCGTAATCCTTGATCAGGCTGGACACGACAAAGTCGTTGTACAGCACCGCGTTATCGTAGCTGTTGTAGGTCGGGACCTGATCATCACGCAGGCCCGCCGGTACGCCCTGGCGGTCAGTGAACTTGTTGAACGTCGGCGGATACCGGTACTGATAGCTCATGTGGGTGCCGAGCAGGTGCACCACGATCAGCTTGCGCGGGGCGCTGTCGGCCAAGGCCTTGTTGAATGGCTCGATCACGTCGCCATCGTATTGCGCGGCATTCTGGTTGCGGTTGTTGTTCAGGTACACCTGTTCGTCGGCCTGTTGGGAAAAGGTCGTGAGCATGGTGTTGCGCTTGGTCATGGTCTGCTGGTTGGTGATCCAGAAGGTCTTGTAGCCGGCCTGCTTCATCATGCTGACCAACGATGGTGTGCTCAGGTACAGGTCTGGACTCTCCTCGTCGGCGAACGTCAGCACCTGCTGCAGCGCTTCGATGGTGTAGGGGCGCGGGGTGATGACATTGTCGAACACCGAAAGCTGGTCCTTGAGCTTGTCCAGCTCCGGCGTGGTTTCCCGCGGGTAACCGTACAGGCTCATGCGCTGGCGGTTGGTGGATTCGCCGATCACCAGCACCAGGGTGGCTGGCTGTTCTGCGGTGGCATCCTTGAGATTGCTCAGGGGTGCAATCTTGCTGGCGCTGTGGAGCATGCCTTGCATGTTTTCCAGCTGTTCACCGTAGCGACGATAGGCCACCAGCATCTGCCATGGCACGGCTGGCTCGATGCGATCTTCGAACTTCTCCAGGCCACCGGCGAAACTGCCGGTGCGCAGGGTTTGCTTGACCAGCGGATAACCGGCCACGGCGAGCACGATGACGGCTGCGGCGACCATGGCCTGGCCCCGAGGCAGGTACACCGGACGCAGACGGGTCCAGAGCCAATAGCCAACCGCGGTGTGGGCCAGGAACGCCGCCACCATCCACCAGGCAAAATACTGGGTCAGGTACTCGCCGGCTTCAGACACGTTCGATTCGAACATGATGAAAATGACGCTCTGGGAAAATTCCTGCTGGTAAATGAAGAAGTAGCCCAGGCTGGCCATGGAGCAAGCCCACAGCACCACGCCGATCAATGCCGCGAGCACGCGTGTACGGGCGGGGAAGAGCAGCAGGGGCGCCAGCCACACCGCACTCATCACGAACGCTTGGCGAAAGCCGGTGAAACCGGAGGTGTCGCTCAGCAGGATGAGCAGTTGGGTGATGCCCGAGAAATACCAGAAGAACAGAAACAGCCAGCCGAGTCCGGCCCAGTCGAAACCTTTCGCAGTCGTTTTGCTGCGTTTGAACAAGCTCATCAAGCGCTCCAGCCTTTATCGACGAAGCTGCCGGCACCGGATTGGTGACCGCAGGCCTGCGCCGAACAACCCTAAAGGCGGGGAGTATTACGAGCCGGTTGTGAAAACTTTGTGAGTTTTTCGGATACAAAATGCACGTGAGGTGCGAATGCACCTGTGGCAAGGGGATTTGTCTCTAGGGGCGGGACCTGTGGGAGCAAGGCTTGCCCGCGATAGCCGCGCCGCGGTCGAACAGCTGAACCGCGTTATCGTTCATCGCGGGCAAGCCTTGCTCCCACAGATAGAATTCTCGCCTCAAGTGGGCACGGCAGGACTTGCATGGAAGTGACCCTGTTTGACCAGCGTCACTTCTTCGACTGTGCCTCTGGGGCGGTTACCGAGCCAGGGACTGGCTCTGGTGGGACAGCTGTGCGTGCTGCAGCTGCATGCGCAACTGCGTCACTTCATCGAGCAGCAGATCGCGTTCTTCCTTGAGTAGGCGCAATTCATCGCGACGAATGGTCACATAAAGGGTTTGGGGAGGACGTGCGGTAACGACAGGGCCCATTGCTCACCTCGCAAATGGCGTACATCAACTATAGAGATGTCGCCATGATTTGGTCGACACCTCTACTATCGGCGCCGATTCTGATTTCTTTTGCTTGTGATTGGAACTTTTTTATTTTTCATGGTCGTTGTGTCTTCGGCCGGATCTTGAACGTTATCCCTTGTGATCGCTCGAATTACCCGGAAACTATGCAGCAATGCTCTGGACTAACCTCCATTAGTCGATAGTGTTAAATCTTTGACACACCTTTATTTGTAGTAGGGAGCATCAGCACATGCAACTCGGGATCATTGGACTGGGCCGCATGGGCGGCAATATTGCGCGGCGCCTGATGCTCAATGGGCACGCCACCGTCGTCTATGACCGCAATGCCGCTTTTGTCGAAAACCTGCGCCAGGAAGGCGCCACGGGCGTCGCGGACCTGCCGGCGCTGGTCGCCGGTCTGGAAAAGCCACGGGCGGTCTGGGTCATGCTGCCGGCCGGAGCACCCACCGAAGACACCATCAACGTCCTCAGCGAACTGCTCGAGCCGGGCGACGTGATCATTGATGGCGGTAACACGTATTACAAGGACGACATCCGTCGCGCCCAGGCCCTGTCGGAAAAAGGCCTGAGCTACATCGATGTCGGCACCTCCGGCGGTGTCTGGGGCCTGGAGCGCGGTTACTGCATGATGATTGGCGGCGAGGCCGAGGTGGTGAAGCGCCTGGACCCGTTGTTCGACAGCCTGGCGCCGGGCATGGGCGACATCCCGCGCACCCGTGACCGCAAATCCGACGATGACCGTGCCGAGCGTGGCTATATCCACGCGGGCCCGGCGGGTTCGGGGCATTTCGTGAAGATGATCCACAACGGCATTGAATACGGCATGATGCAGGCCTTCGCCGAGGGCTTTGACATCCTCAAGACCAAATCCAGCGAAAGCCTGCCAGCGGAGCAGCGTTTCGACCTGAACGTGGCCGATATCGCCGAAGTCTGGCGTCGCGGCAGCGTGGTGTCGTCCTGGTTGCTGGACTTGACCGCCGACGCGTTGGCCAGCGATCCGAAACTGGACGGCTTTTCCGGTGAAGTCGCCGACAGTGGGGAAGGGCGCTGGACCATCGAGGCCGCCATTGAGCAAGCCGTGCCGGTTCCGGTCCTGTCCAGCTCGCTGTTCGCCCGCTTCCGCTCGCGCCAGCAAAGTACCTACGGCGACAAAATGCTCTCGGCCATGCGCTTCGGCTTTGGCGGCCACGTGGAGACGCCGAAGAAATGACCTCGATCGCCAGCAAATCCAAGGCAGAACCCGCGCCGCCGACCACGTTGTTCCTGTTCGGCGCCCATGGCGATCTGGTCAAGCGCCTGCTCATGCCGGCGCTTTACCACCTCAGTCGCGACGGTCTGCTGGACGATGGGCTGCGTATCGTCGGGGTTGACCACAACGCCATCAGCGATGTGGATTTTGCCAAGAAACTCGAAGATTTCATCCGTAACGAAGCGGCGAGCAAGGGCGGTGATGCCGACCGCGTGCTCGACCCGGCGCTGTGGGCCAAGCTGGCCCAGGGCATCAGCTATGTCCAGGGTGACTTCCTCGATGACGACACCTACCAGGCGCTGGCGGCGAAAATCGCTGCCAGCGGCACCGGCAACGCGGTCTTCTACCTGGCGACCGCGCCGCGCTTTTTCAGTGAAGTGGTCAGCCGCCTCGGTGCGGCCGGGCTGCTTCAGGAGCAGGAGGGGGCTTTCCGGCGGGTGGTGATCGAAAAACCGTTCGGTTCCGACCTGCAAACCGCCGAAGCGCTGAACGCCTGCCTGCTCAAGGTCATGAGCGAGAAACAGATCTATCGCATCGACCATTACCTGGGTAAGGAGACGGTGCAGAACATTCTGGTCAGTCGTTTTTCCAACAGCCTGTTCGAGGCGTTCTGGAACAACCACTACATCGACCACGTACAAATCACCGCCGCCGAAACCGTCGGTGTGGAAACCCGTGGCAGTTTTTATGAACACACCGGCGCCCTGCGGGACATGGTGCCCAACCACCTGTTCCAACTGCTGGCGATGGTGGCCATGGAGCCGCCAGCGGCGTTTGGGGCCGACGCCGTGCGTGGGGAAAAAGCCAAGGTCGTCGGGGCGATCCGGCCCTGGTCGGTGGAACAGGCCCGCGCCAACTCGATCCGCGGCCAGTACACCGCCGGTGAAGTCGCTGGCAAGGCAGTGACCGGTTATCGCCAGGAAGCCAACGTCGCCGCCGACAGCAACACCGAGACGTACGTGGCCCTCAAGGTCATGATCGATAACTGGCGTTGGGTGGGCGTACCGTTCTACCTGCGTACCGGCAAGCGCATGAGCGTGCGAGACACGGAGATCGTCATCTGCTTCAAACCGGCGCCTTACGCGCAGTTTCGCGACACTGAAGTCGACGAATTGCAACCCACGTACCTGAGAATCCAGATTCAGCCCAATGAAGGCATGTGGTTCGACCTGCTGGCCAAGCGGCCGGGGCCGGCGCTCGACATGGCCAATATCGAATTGGGCTTTGCCTATAAGGACTTCTTCGAAATGCAGCCGTCCACGGGTTACGAAACCCTGATCTACGATTGCCTGACCGGTGACCAGACGCTGTTCCAGCGCGCCGACAACATCGAAAACGGCTGGCGCGCCGTGCAGCCGTTCCTCGACGCCTGGCGGCAGGACGCAACGGTCCAGCCCTACAAGGCCGGTGAAGATGGCCCGGCGGCGGCCGATGACTTGCTGACCCGCGACAATCGCGTCTGGCACGGCCTCGGATGAGTGATCTGGTGAAGCACCCCATCCGGTTTTTACTCAGCGACATGGACGGCACACTGCTGCTGCCTGATCACAGTCTCAACCAGCGCACCATCGCCGCGGTTCGCGCATTGCGTGAAGCCGGTGTGCTGTTCAGCCTCGCCACCGGTCGGCCGCCGCGGGCCATGCTGCAGCAGATCGAGGCCCTGGGCGTCGACCTGCCCACGGCGGCGTTCAATGGCGGCACGCTGGTTCATCCCGACGGCAGTTTCCTCGCTGTCCACTACCTGCCGCCGGAGGCTGCACTGGCCACCCTGGCGCTGTACGCCGATCAGCCGGGCATCGAAGTCTGGGTATTCGCCGATGGCGACTGGCTGGTGCGCGACGCCCACGGGCCGATGGTGCCGGTGGAGACGCGTGGCCTGGGCTACCCGCCGGTCGAAGTCGAGAGTTTCGAGCCTTACCTGGAGCGGATCGACAAGATCGTCGCCACCAGCGCCAACACCGACCTGCTGGTGGAGCTGGAGGCTCGGCTGCATCCGCTGCTCAAGGGCCAGGCCCAGGTGTCGCGTTCGCAACCGATCTACCTGGATGTGACGGCGATGAAGGCGAACAAAGGGGAAGCGCTGTCGACCCTGGCCGCCTTCCTCGACGTGCCGCTGGAGCAGACCGCGGCCATGGGTGACGGTGGCAACGACCCGGCGATGTTTCACCGGGCGGGGTTGTCGATTGCCATGGGCCAGGCGGAGGAGGCGATCAGGCGCCAGGCGGATGTAGTGACCTCCGCCGTGACCGAAGACGGCGCAGCCCTGGCGATCGAGCGGTACATCCTGCCGCGATAGACCGCCTGACCTCTTGTGGGAGCGAGCTTGCTCGCGATAGCGGTCTGTCATTCAACATGAATGCTGGCTGAAACCTCATCGCGAGCAAGCTCGCTCCCACAAGGGTTACAGCCAGTAAGTCACCGCATACCAGCCCAAACCGCCCATCACCACGGTGTAGGGCAGGGCCATCCAGACCATCCGGCCATAGGACAGGCGAATCAGCGGCGCAATCGCCGAGGTCAGCAGAAACAGGAACGCAGCCTGGCCGTTCGGTGTCGCGACACTCGGCAGGTTGGTGCCGGTGTTGATGGCCACCGCCAGGGTCTCGAACTGTTCGCGGCTGATGTGGCCGGAGACGAAGGCCTGCTTGACCTCGGTGATGTAGATGGTCGCCACGAACACGTTGTCGCTGATGGCCGAGAGCAGGCCGTTGGCAATGAACAGCATGCCGGGCTGCTGGTCGGCGGGCAGGGCCAGGACCCACTGGATCAGCGGCGTAAACAACTGCTGGTCGTGAATGACCGCCACCACTGCAAAGAACACCACCAGCAGCGACGTGAACGGCATGGCGTCCTTGAACGCATTGCCCAGCCGATGCTCGTCGGTGATGCCGGTGAAGGCGGTAATCAAGACGATGACCATCAAGCCGATCAGGCCGACTTCGGCAATGTGCAAGGCCAGGCAGACGATCAGGATAAGCGCGGCAAGACCCTGGACGATCAGGGCTGCGCGCTGGCGTGCGGTGCGTTCGCGATTGTCCTGCTCGGCGTAGTCGGCCAGTACCGCGCGCACGTTTTGGGGCAGGAGCGTGCCGTACCCGAACCAGCGCAGTTTCTCCAGCGCCACGCAGGTCAGCAGCCCGGCAACCAGCACTGGCAGCGACACAGGAGCGACTTTCACGAAGAAATCAGCGAAATGCCAGCCCATCTCATGGCCGATCAGCAGGTTCTGCGGTTCGCCCACCAGGGTGCAGACACCGCCCAGCGCCGTGCCGACGGCACCATGCATCAGCAGGCTGCGCAGGAATGCCCGGAACTGTTCCAGGTCGCCATGGTGCAGCGACGGCAGGTCGTGGTCTTCATCGACGCTGCTGTCCTGGCGCGGATCGTTGCCCGATGCCACGCGGTGGTACACCGAATAAAAGCCCACCGCGGCGCTGATGATCACCGCCGTGACGGTCAAGGCATCGAGGAATGCCGACAGAAATGCCGAGAGAAAGCAGAACATCAAGGCCAACAGTGCCTTGGAGCGCACACCCAGGAGCAGGCGTGAGAACAGGAACAGCAGCAGGTCCTTCATGAAGTAGATTCCGGCCACCATGAACATCAGCAGCAGGATGACCGGGAAGTTGTGCAGCAATTCATCGTACAGCGCCTTGGGGCTGGTCATGCCCAACAGCAGGGCTTCGACCAGTAGCAGCCCACCGGGCATCAGCGGGTAGCATTTGAGGGCCATGGCGAGGGTGAAGATGAACTCCACGACCAGCATCCAGCCGGCGACCACCGGGCCGAGGGTCCACAGCACCAAGGCATTGAGAATCAGGAACGTGATGATGCACGCCTTGTACCAGCGCGGGGAATGCCCAAGAAAGTTGTGCGCGAAAGCTTGAGCCATCGAACCGGACATCGGCTGCTCCTTTTAATTAGAAGCGCGCAACTTGCCGTAACAAATGGGGAATATCAAGCCTAGGCATGAATACCGTTCGCCCACGACGATCTGACTCAGGCCCAATACCGCGCAACCACCGCCCGATAATGCCCCTGGAGCGAGTAGCCGCCCACCAGGATTCTGCCATCAGCCTGCAGCGCCAGGGCGGTGGCGGTGTCCAGGCTGTAACCGAGTCGAGTGCGAACCCAGCCTTTGCCTTCACCGAAATCCGGATCGAGGCTGGCATCCGGCAAATGCCGGGCGAGCACGAAGTCGGCTTCGATGCCGCCAATGGTCGCGCCAGCGGTCACGAGCTTGCCGTCCGGTTGAAGCTGGGCCGCCGTCCACTGGCTGGCGTTGCGCCCGATTGCCATGAGCTGGCACTGGCCTTGGTTGCAATGACGGTCCGGCGTGCCGTCCAGGCGCACTTTCAGGGACAGGCTATGCATCGGATCGCGGCTGCTGCCAAAGGCTTGTAGATTGCCGCTCGCATCCTGAACGATCTGGCTGACCATCACGCTATGACCCTGCGCCAGGATGGACAGGAAGCCCTCTTCGCCGAAGCTGTCATCGAGCTTGCCGCTGCTGTCATAACGGGCGATCAAGCCATGCTGGGGCAAGTCAATGGCGCCGCCGACGACGATATGGCCGTCAGCCTGGAGCATCAGGCAGCCGAGCCAGGTATTTTTCAAAGCCCGTCGGACCATCACGAAACCGCGACCGTTGAACGAGGTATCCAGGGCCCCGTCCGGCAGGAGTCGGATCAATACACCGACATGGTCGGACAATTGATAGTGATGGTTGGCGAGCAAGAGAATCCGGCCATCGGCCTGCACTTGCATGTCGCAGGCCTCGAGGCCTGGCACGCCGGGCGGCAGCCAGGGATCGCGCAGGCCTTGGGAGAGGTGGCCGCAGAGCCGGATGAGGTGTCGGCCAGCATTGCCGAAGCTCTGGACGGCATGGCCCTGCTGATCGAACAGCGCCAGGGCGGGAAGGGTGTGTTCGTTGTTTTCATAGTGCAGGCCGGACAGCAGGATGTGCCCGTCGGGCAGCTCGATCACTTTGCCCGCCGTCGCTTCGAAGCCCTGTTCGAATGCGCCGATCACGCAGCCGTGGCTGCCGAAACCGGGATCGGTGGAGCCGTCATGGTTGAGTCGCGCCAGCCCGAACCGGCTGCCATGGGCGGTCTCGATCCTGGCCGCGACGAGGATTCGGCCGGCACGGTCGAGGGTCAAGCCGGTGATCAGGCTCGAGGTGCTGCCTTCGAAATGAACCCAGGCTTTGCCGTTGGCGGCAAAGCCTGGGTCAAGTTGCCCGGCGTGGGTCATGGCCGGGGGGAGTTCAAACGCGAACTGATCGAGCATGCCTGCCTCTCCTTGCGTGTCGACCGGCCCGAAGGGGCGATGACTGCATGAGGGCAACATTCAATCCCTGAATGTGACAATGCACAACTGTCAGGTACTGCAGTTACAGGGGCGATGCGTGCCATAACAATGGCTTTACAACCCAATGCCAAGCCTGCAATCGATAACAGGCTCTATCGGCGGTTTATTCGGGCATCGACCAGGATTGCAAGGTATAGCCTTCCTGGCTCAATTCGGCACGGGCCTGTTTCAACAGATCGGCCAGTTGGACCGGGTCGGTATAGGCGCTGCTTGGAATCTGAGTGCGGCCAATATGGGTATTGGTACGGTCGATGACGGTCAGGCTAAGTTCGCCGTTACCGTCTTGTGGAGCCCAGGCCACGCATTGGAAAGGACGGAATGCGCGGTCGGCAATCAAAAGAGCTTCGTTGATACGGAGCGGGGCGTTCATGGCATTTTCTCTCAAGTGTGCCCAAACAAATGATGTGCCGTCGGTTGGGCGTACCGTGCGGCTGGTTACTTGTACTGATGTCCCGAACCGGTAGGCGGGTCACACATTATTTAAATAAATTTCGATTTTCTTTCAGACCAGGCTTTTGCTCTTTTGTTTGAAAGCCTCCTGAAAGAAAAGCGCCCATAACAACTAACGAAACGCTCGCTTATAACCAGTTTGAGGCGATCTCGATAATCAATTGATACAAGGGTGCGTCAACTTCTTGCTACTGTTACATGCAGGTTAGCCAAACGACTGTTTCTAATCATATTTCTTTATTTTGGCGCCAAGGATCAGTCATGGTCGAAGCCAGTACGTCACGTCGTCTGCTCGTGGTTGATCCCTGCGACGATTGCCATCGCCTGTTGCCAGCTCTGCGCACCATTGGTTGGGACGTGGACAGCTGCGCCCTCGAACACGCCGGCGATCGAACCTGTGACGTCGGCCTGTTGCGCTTGCAGCCTTTTCACCTGGAGCGTCCGGAAGCGGTCAAGGAGTTGATCAGCCGGAGCGGCACCGAATGGATCGCCGTGCTCAGCCAGGAAGTATTGCGCCTGCAAAACGTCGGTGATTTTGTCTGCGAATGGTTTTTTGACTTCCATACCTTGCCGTTCGACGTGTCCAGGGTCCAAGTAACACTGGGCCGGGCGTTTGGCATGGCGCGCTTGCGGGGGCAGGGCTCGATTCACATCGAACGGCCCGAACATGAACTGCTGGGCGACAGCAAGCCGATCCGCGAACTGCGCAAGTTATTGAGCAAGTTGGCGCCTGCCGAGTCGCCGGTGTTGATTCGCGGCGAGAGCGGCACCGGCAAGGAACTGGTGGCGCGCACCCTGCATTGTCAGTCTCATCGGCGCAACAAGCCGTTCATCGCCATCAACTGCGGCGCCATTCCTGAACACCTGATCCAATCGGAGCTGTTCGGGCATGAAAAGGGCGCGTTTACCGGCGCTCACCAACGCAAGATCGGACGGATCGAGGCGGCCCACGGGGGCACGCTGTTTCTCGATGAAATTGGCGACCTGCCGTTGGAATTGCAGGCCAACCTGTTGCGTTTCCTGCAGGAAAAACACATTGAACGGGTCGGTGGCAGCCAGCCGATTGCGGTCGATGTGCGGGTCTTGGCGGCCACCCATGTGGACCTTGAGGCGGCCATCGAGCAAAAGCGTTTTCGCGAGGATCTCTACTACCGCCTGAACGTGCTGCAAGTGGCGATGGCGCCCTTGCGCGAACGCCATGGCGACCTGGCGATGCTCGCCAGCCACTTTTCCCATTTCTACAGCCAGGAAACCGGCCGCCGCCCCCGCAGTTTCAGCGAGGATGCATTGGTGGCGATGGGCATGCACGACTGGCCCGGGAATGTGCGGGAGCTGGCCAACCGCGTCCGTCGCGGGCTGGTGCTGGCTGAAGGGCGGCAAATCGAAGCCCGGGACCTCGGCCTGGCCAGCCACCAGGGCGTCGCGGCACCGATGGGCACGCTGGAGGATTACAAGACTCGCGCCGAGCGCCAGGCCTTGAGCGATGTGCTCAACCGGCACAGCGACAACCTGAGCGTGGCCGCCCGGGTGCTGGGCGTATCCCGGCCGACGTTCTACCGTCTGCTGCACAAGCATCAGATTCGCTAGAGCAGCCTACACAACCCATTGTGGGAGCGAGCTTGCTCGCGATAGCGTCCTCTCATTCAGTATCAATGCTGACTGAAAAGGCCTTATCGCGAGCAAGCTCGCTCCCACAAGGGTTGTGCAGTGCGCTCATCACATATCCCTGAGCGCATCAGAAGTAATACGGGAATTTCAGGCTAAAGGTGAAGTCCGGCGCATCGTCGGTCAGCCCGATGGACAGGTTGGGCACGATGGTCAGGTTGTCGGACGCGGCGACGGTCATGCCGATGTTGAAGTAACCGGCGTTGGCGTCGCTGGAGGTCACCGACTCCCAGTCGCCACCGTCCTGTTTGAGCTTGCTTTTCTTTTGGATCAGGTCGGAGACCGAGAATGACATGCTCATCTTCTCGTTCAAGGCAAAGGCAATGCCCGCACCGAGCTGGAAGCTGTCGCCGATCCGCACTTTGCCCGGTACCTTCTGGTTGACTGTGGAACTGATGTCGTCGAACGATTCTTCGAAGTTATGGGTGTAGGACAGGGTACCGAACAGGACCGCCGGGTCGAAGGTCTTGACCAGCGAGAGCCCAGGCGTGATCGACCACACGCCATTGCCGGTGGGCAGGTCGTCAGGTACGAACAGGTTGGTGTTGGCCTGGGATTGGCGCAGCTTGATGCCAAACGGGTCCTTGCCGGTGGGCGCCTTGACTCGCAGGGTGACCACCGCGTCTGGAGAGTTGATCGACTCATCCATGAACTTGTAGGCGATGCCGAAGTTGACGTCGCCGATGGTCGGGTCGCGGGTCACGGTTTCTTCGCTGGTGACCCCGGCCGCGCCGTTGTTCGCGCCGCCTGACTGATACGTGGATTCGCGGTAGACCACCGGCACATTGAGGTCGAACTGCCAGCGATTATCGAAGTTATAGCGACCGGTGAGGTCCAGCGTCCAGGTGTCGGCCTTGATCCGGTCGAGGTTGATGTTGCCCAGGAAAATCGAATCCAGGGCCAGGAAGCCGTTGAGGATCAGTTGCCGCGTGTCGTAGCGCGAATAGGTCACGCCGGTCTCGAAACTGAACTTGCCGCCGCCGAAGAAGCCGCTGGCCTCGTCATAGAGATTGGAGACACTCTGGGCCGGCTGGGAGTCATCGGCCAGGGATTGCCCGTAGCCGCTGCCGCCGGCCGTTGTCGCGCCACCGCCGGCCACGGTCTGGTTGCCTTTCATGTCGGCCGGGGATTTGGCCAGGCGCTTGGGCTGCGGCGCGGAGGGTTGGTCCTCTACCTGGCGGACCCGCTGTTCGAGCACCGCCAGGGCTTTCTGCTGGACCTCGTATCGCTGCTTGAGCTCAAGAAGTTCCTGTTTCAGGGCCTCGATGTCGGCGTCCGGGGCCGCCTGCAACACGGCCGCCGGGAACAACGTGCTTAAACAGATCACAGCGCGCAACGATACGGATCGATACATGAAATATGCCGTCCCTATTTGCCCAATGGTCGGAAAACAGCGTAGTTCAATAACCGAGGTTACGGAGGCCGCGCAGTTGGGTCAGGTTGCAGTCCAATGCCCCGGCACTGGGGCCGTTGTTGTTCAGCACCACGTTGAGCTGCGTCATGTTGTTGACCAGGTTGCTATTGCCCAGCAGGCGAGTGTTCTGCAGCAAGCCGCCCTGGGCCACCTGTTGCAGGGTGCCGCCCTGGTTGTGGCTGGCCTGGATCGCCATTTGCACGCCGTTGCCGGTGGCGGTGACCGCGACGCTGCCGGCGGCGTTGCTGCCGCTGATGGTCTGGCCCTTGGTCAGCAGTTGGCCCTGGGAAGGCACGAGCGCCGGCGCCTGGTTGCTCTCTTTCACATTGATGTTGACGTTGTTGTAGGCCGTGTTGCCGTCTCCGGCGGCACGCACGCTCTGGGTCACGCCCTGGCTCGTGCCAAGGCCGGCGCCACCGGTAATGTTGCCGCTGCCCTGTTCCGGGACGCTGCCATTGCCGGTCTGCTTGATGGTGGAGACATAGAACTCGGGTTTGACGGTGGCGGCCTGGATCTGCATGGTGCTGGTAGCGCCGATCAAGTCGCCGCTGGCGTTGCGCCAGGTACTGCTCATGACGATGCCGAAGCTGATGACGCGGCCGGGCATGACATAACGACCGCGCAGCTCGGCAAGCTCCTGGTCCTTGACTTCGATGGGTTTGAAGCCGGCATGGGCATAGCCCGAGGCGGTCGCGAGCAGGCAGGCCAGCGACAGCCAGTGTGACGTTTTCATGTGCTGCTCCCGGAGCGTCCTGCTCCTTTTTGTACTTATTGTTGGCAGTGGTCGGCGATTAGAAAAAGTCGCTCTGTATGAAGCCGAAGTCCATCAGTTCCGCATCCCTGACCGGGTTGAAACCGTCCAGCTTGTTACGGGCTGTCAGGGGTTGAGGAGGGCTGCGTAGTGCATTGGTCTTGTCGTAGCCTGGGCCGACGATCGCAAAGACGATGCCGTTCCAGCCTTTGACGAACTCATCGTGGGTGTAGCGCTTGTGCCCCAGCACCGGGTCGCCGATGTAGACCCATTGCTTGTCGGCCCGCTGCAACACCACGAAGTGCTTGTAGCCGCGTATTTCCATCAGGACTACCACCGGAATCGTCACCGCTTCGAGTTTCTCTGGCGGTATGCGGTAGCCTCGGGCACGCATGCCGATGGTCTCCACGTAGCGCTTCATGTCCAGCATGGAAAACCCCTGGGTGCGAACCAGGTTCTGGTCGGCATTGACCAGCATGCCTTTGATGACGTGCTCTTCATCGACGTCAAGCCAATAGGCCTGGCGCAGCACCGTGGCCAGCGCGGCGGCGCCGCAACTGAAGTCGGTTTTCTGCTCGACGATGTCGCTGAATTTACGCTCGCGTACGCTTTGCACCGGTTTGTAGACCAGCATGCCGCCAGGCAGGGCGGCGACCGGCATCTGCGCCGCTTCAGCCATACACGTCAGGCAGAGCAGCAGGGAAACGGCAGTGACACGCATGATCAATACGCCTAGTGGACGTCCAGGAAAAAGCCCCCTGTGGGAGCGAGCCTGTGGGAGCAAAGCTTGCTTGCGATAGCGGTTTTAAAGCCAGCAGAGGGGCCGTACGTGACGACCTCGATCGCGAGCAAGCTGTGCTCCCACAGAGCTACTACCCCCACAGTGGTACTTTTTTACATGCAAGCCTTGCAGCCGGCCGCGATGGACAGCGAGTTGCTTTGCTGGTTGCCCACGCCTGCCGACACGTTGGCGCCGCCGTTACCGGAGAAGCCGTTCATGGAGTTGGTCATGGTGGCGTTGTTGATCACAGGGTTTTTCCAACCGTCGCGGGTCAGCACCTGCTGGGTGTTGCTGCCGGCCAGTTCGAAAGTCCCCACGGCGGAGAACTTGAACTTGTCGTCATCATGACCGCCGCCGTAGCCACCTTTGTTGCCCCAGCCGCCATGATCGTTGTCTTCGGCGGTACCGGTACCTTTGGCCTTGAATGTGCCTGAGGCGCTGTAGGTGCTGGTGAGGGTGTCGGTCTTGTAGGTCCGCACGCCTTTGTTGTCGACCACAAGGCCGGTGGAGGACTGGTCAGCCGAGGCCGAGGCCTGGGCGACACGGCCCCCGGATACGGCAATGGCCAGGTTGTTTTTCTGCTGGTTGAAGTTCCCGGCGGTCACGTTGATACCGATGTTGCCGGAGCCGTTGTTGCCCGCATTGGTGAGCGAGGCGTTGTTTTGCGTGGAGTTGTTCTTGACGTAGTTGTTGTTATTGACCTGCGTGGCGCTGGAGGCGGCGACAGCCGAGCCGAAGATGAAGCTTTCGTCGGCGGTGGCCAGGGCGGCGGCGTTGTCCTGCTGGTTGCCGTCGCCACCGGCAATGTTGGCGCCCATGTTGCCGTTGCTGCCATTGAGCGAGTCAGTGGCTTCAGCGGTGTTGCGGGTGGCTTGGTTGGTCACGACGTTGCCGTCGCTGTTTTGCTCATCCAGCACGGTCGCGCCAGCCCCGGCGCTGATCGAGAGCAGTTGCTCGAGCGACGGACCTCTTGGGCCTTGATTGCCGTGGCCGTTACCGTGGCCGTTGCCACGCCCGTTACCATCGGCCTGTGCAGCCATTGCCATGACCGCGGCGAGAGCGAAAACCAATGGTTTGAGTGCCATTGTAGGTTTCATGGTGTTTCTCCTTGCGTGTCGTTGGTTAAGTGTCGGTACTTTCTTATGTAGCCCCCGGGTCAATCAGCGACCCGGATGCTCAGGGTGTTAGCCATTCGGTTCCCCACCCCGGCGCTCTGGTTCACCTGGATTACCCCTCGGCTGCCGGTGAAGGCCTGGTCGCTGGTAACGACCTGGCGACTGCCGGTTGGGGCGCCAGTTGCTCCTGAGTTCGGTAACAACGCCACGTTCTGTTGGGACAGGGCGCTGTCGTCCATGCTCTGCGGATGAGCACTGATGCCCACCCGCATGACATTGGCCATCTGGTTGTTGGCCCCGGCGGACTGGTTGACGCCCAGCACGCCGTTGCCGTTGCTGAAGGAATGGCCACCGATGCGGGCGGTGGCGTTCATGGAAGGGTTGGCCTGGGTGTCGACACGTTGCCGCACGTGGGTGCTTGCCTGGGCGTGGTCGCCAATGGCGATGGCCCGGGTGTTGGTTTGTTGGATCTGGTCGCCGGCCGCCTGGTTGACGTTGAAGTTGCCGGTGTAATGGCTGCCGGAATCCTGCAGGTTGGCGCTGCTGACCACTGCGACACCCGAATCGGCAAATACGGTGAAAGAGCTGAGCAGGGAAAGCATGAGCAGGGCGAGTAGAAACAGCACGGGCTTCATGTCACTGACCTCCCGCCAGCCGACCCAGCGGGGCCAGGCCGGAACTCAACGAGCGGTTGATGGTGCCTGAGATCGCGCCACCACTACCGCCACCGTGACCGGCATTCATGCCCGGCATGCCGTTGGGGTTGGTGACCACGTTCAAACCCTGCACGCCGGTATTGGGGGTGACAATGTTGCGGATCGACGAGCCGCTGGCCACGCTGGCGAACTCGCCATCGCTCAGTTCGGTGCTGGCGGTCGCTTGGTTGATTCGTTCGGAGGGGTTGGCATTGACGGTGGTCGGGTAGGGGTCTTTGCCGCCGTTGCGACCGATTGCGATGGGTTGTACGTCACGGCTGAGTACGATGACGCCGTTGCCCTCGGCCTGTACTGGCAGGCTGAGCGTTGCGCTGGCGGCGCAGCCGATCACGAGCAGACAGGTCAAACTTCTTTCGAAAGTCCCCACGGCATCGATTCCTTCTTCGGTGGGCTGGCCCTGGTCCAGCGTTGCGAAGTGGGGAAGAGCAGGTGTTGTGCCGTGTTTTGAAATACCCGCCAATTCAATGGGTTGGATTAAGGCAGGGAGCCCCGGGAAGGGATACTGTTTCAGCGTTGAGACAGGCGCCTGGCGGCCAAATGGCCATCAGCCGTTCCAGGGCTCTGGATCCAGGCTTTCAGGCGAGTGTTTCAGCAGCTTGACAGTCTTGATGACAAGGACATGAAACGGGGTTGAATCAGGGTTTGGTACGCGTGCGCTGTTTCAGAAGTGAAACAAATCAAGCGGCGCTCAGGCTTCAAGCAGTCGGGTAACGGCTGCAAACACCTGCTGGCGGCGTTGCACCCAGTTGCCCTGAATGATCTGGAAAGGTTGCCGATGTCGCCTCAGCCAAGTCTCGATCGCCTGGAAAAACGTCAGCCGTTCCGTCAACTCGGGCTGGCAGCGCAAACCGTCGCCCGTCCATTCGACCTGCTCAGGGCTCAACAACAGGTGCAGGTCGTAATGACGGGCCAGCAGCGCCGGTTCGAGCCACTCCGGGCAATCGCCGAACAGGGTCTGGCTCCAGAGGATGTTACTCAACAGGTGAGTGTCGAGGATCAGCAGCGCCGGCCGATGGGCACGCGCCTGGTCTTCCCAGGCCAGTTGGCCGGAGGCGATGTCGGTGATGTCGGCCAGGCAGGTATCGCGTTGGGTCTGCTCCATGAAATGGCGCACGTACTCATCCACCCGCACGCCACCGAAGTGTTCCTGCAATTGCGCCGCCAGCCAGCTTTTGCCGCTGGATTCCGGGCCGGTCAGGACCACCACCTTCATGCGCGCAGGGCCGGGTCGGCGCGCCATTCGCGCCAGCCTTGCACGGCCAGCAGGGTGAACAGGGCATAGAGTGCGGCGGTCAGGTGCAAGCCCTTGTAGATGAACAAGCCAACGAAAATCACGTCCAGGGCGATCCACAGCGGCCAGCATTGCACGCGTTTTTGCGCCATCCACCACTGGGCCACGAGGCTGAACCCCGTGAGCGCGGCGTCGAGCCAGGGCTGGGCGGCGTCCGTCCAGTGGGCCATGGCGGCCCCCAACAGCAAGCTGCCTGCCGCGCCGATGGCCAGGCCGAGCAACACCGATGGCCCACCGAGGCGGCTGACCTGGCGCCCATCATGATTGCGTCCGGCACGGGTCCATTGCCACCAGCCATAGAGTTGCAGCACCGCGTAGACAACCTGCAGCAGCATGTCCGAGTACAACTTCACCTCGAAAAAAATCCAGCTGTACAGCAGCACCATGACCAGGCCGATGGGCCAGCACCAGGGGTTCTGCTTGACGGTCAACCAGACGGCGATCACGCCGAGGGCTGCGGCAAACAGTTCAAGCCCGGACATGGCGATTCCTTGGGAAAGAGGAGAGGGCGGCGATTGTAAACGCTATGGCGTGGAGAGCTCCAATACCAATGTCGAATGGGCTGCCGCTATCGCGAGCAAGCTCGCTCCCACAAGGGATTTGTGGTTGACACCCAACCAGAGACCCATGCCAAACCAATGTGGGAGCTGTGAATACCAAGCTTGGAACCAACACCAAACCAATGTGGGAGCGAGCTTGCTCGCGATAGCGGTGGGTCAGCTTGAAGGGTTATCGGCGGTCCTGGTCACCATCGCCACGATACTGGCCAACAACTCTTCCTTCGCCTCGTCAGCGCTGATTTCCCCAGTAGCGGCGGCATTGGACAATGCTTCCGCCGCTCCCAGCATCGCCCGCAAACCGGCCTGGGTGATGCCCTTCGTGCCGGCGAACGGCTCCAGCACCGCGCGGCACTTGTCGAGGAAAATGCCCTCGTATTCGCGCTTGATACGTTCCAGCTCCGGCGAGCTTGTCAACGCTGCAATCACCCCGGGAATCTCTCGCCCTTGCAACAACACGCATTCGACGTAGGAAGAAGCGATCACCGCCGCCCGGCTTTGCAAGGTGGCGTCACTGGCATCCAGGGCCGCCTCCATCAGCGCGGTCTGGCGGGCATCGAAATCCTGGTAAAGCGCCGCCAGCAGCCCAGACCGGGTAATGAAGTGGTTGTAGACGATGGGTTTGGTCACCCCCGCCTGGTCCGCCAGCCGGGCCAGGGTCAGGGCGTCACTGCCCTCCTCGCGCACCAGCCGCCAGGCGGCATCCAGCAATTGGCGCTGCCGGTCGTGCCGGGATAAACGACGACGAGGTGAAGCCTGCGAATGTTCGTCAGTGCTTGACATGCTAACTTTACCAACCGTAACTTACTAAGCGTAACTTAAGCATACCTGTCATCAAGACCTCGTGACCAGAAGGAGTTTCGCCATGCATGCACTCATCGTTGTGGCCCACCACGATCCGCGCTCCCTCACCCACAGCCTGGCCGGGAAAATCGCCGAGGGCATCACCCGCGCCAACCCTGCAAATACGTTCGAGATCGCCGACCTGGCTGCCGAAGGCTTCGAGCCGCGCTTCAGCTTTGCCGACCACGCCGTGCACCACCGCGAGGCCTTGCCGCCCGCGGATGTGCTGGCCGAACAAGCCAGAATCGATCGTGCCGACGCGTTGGTGCTGGTCTATCCGATTTATTGGTGGTCCATGCCGGCACTGCTCAAAGGCTGGATCGACCGGGTGTTTTCCAACGGCTGGGCGTTCGATTTCAGCCTCGACAAGCCGTTTATCCAGAAGCTGCAGCACCTGCCGGTCCATTTGGTGGAAGTCGGTGGCGCCGATGCCGACAGCTTCCAACGCCATGGCTACGGTGAGGCGATGACCACGCAGATCGACCATGGCATTTTCGGTTATTGCGGTGCCCGAGTAGTGAGTTCCCAGCGTTTGCTCGACTCGGAAACCGCCGATCCGCAACAGCATTTGCAGGCCGCCGGCGTTATCGGCCAGCGGTTATTCGCAACGCTCGACGAAACCACCCACGCGCCCGCGACCGCATGCGCCTGAGGTCAGAGCGCACGACCAAGGGCGGCAGACAGTGTCACGTCACGCCCGTAGATATCCGGGACATACACCGCCTGGCCCTGGCTGTCCGCTTGTGCTGTCCAGTAGCCGAGCAGGATCGGCACGGGCCGGGCCAGCCTGAACTCGTGGGTCGACTCACTGGCCAGCAACGTGTCGGTGCGCGCGCGTTCGGCCGGGCTTACCAGCAGGTCGCGCAGGTGCATCACTTGCTCGATCCGCACGCAGCCTGAACTGAAGGCCCGCGGGCCTTTGCTGAACAACGCCTGGCTCGGTGTGTCATGCAGGTACACTGAAAATGGATTGGGAAAACGGATCGCCATTTTGCCCAACGGGTTCTTCGGACCTGGATCCTGGCGCAGCATGAGATTGCCCGGGTGCTCCCAGTCGATATTTTCCGCCAGCAACGGCAGGCCATCGCCATCGAGGATCCGCAGGTTGTGGCGGCTGAGAAACTCCGGATCGCGACGGATCTCGGGCAGTTTGTCTTCGCGCATGATGGTCGGCGGAATGGTCCAGGTCGGGTTGAGTGTCAGTCGGGTGACGTGGGATTTGAGCAGCGGCGTCTGCCGTTGCGCACGGCCCACCTGGGTGCGGGTTTGCCAGACCGGCGCGCCGCCCTGGTAGACCGTCAACTGCGCCGCCGCCACGTTGACCAGGACGCTATCGGTCTCCACGTCCTGGGCCAGCCAGCGCATGCGCTCCAGGTTGATGCGCAACTGCTCGCGGCGCATGGCCGGGCTGATGTTCAGCTCGGTGACGGTCCACGGCCCCACCACGCCATCGGCCTGCAACGAATGCTGGGCCTGGAAGCTCTTCATCGCCTCCACCAGCATGGGGCTGTAGTGCTCGTCGCTCACCTGCGGCGGCGTACTCAGGTAACCCTCGTTGAACAGTCGTTGGGCCAGGGCGGGTACGCGGGCGTCCTGTTTGTCCGGTTGCAGCAACGGCCCGCCCGGCACAGCTTGCCATTCGGCCAAAGGCTGTTGCCGCAGCCGGGCATAGAGGCCGCGCAGGTTGCGGTAGAGGTCCAGGTTCGGCCGCGCCTGTTCAAAAGCGTCGGCCAGGTTCTGCAGACCCAGCCCGGCGATGGCCAGTACCACGGCCGGGTGGTCCTGTGGCGGTGGGTTGGCCTTCCACACCGGTTCCAGCCGGTCTTGAGGCAGGTAGCCGAAACGCAGGTCATGCAAGGCTTGCAGGTAGCGCCGGCTGATGGCGATGTCGGCACAATGAGGGACTTGGGTTACCCCCTCGACCGGCAAGCCATAGCGCGCGGGATCCAGACCGTCATCGGCCAGTTGTTGCAACTGGACCTGCAACGCCCCCCGTCGTTCGTCGTCCGACCAGACTTCCTGGCCTGCGTTTTGCTGATAGAACGCCTGCAAGTCGAGCAGTGTCGGAAAGTCGGCACCCACCGCGACGTCCGGGCACGCGGCCGCCAATTGCGCCAGGGTGGTCTGCACCAGTGCCGGATCGCTGTCTTCGGCTGTGGCGACCAATGGCGCAGTGAGCAATAAAAGGCTCAGGTAACATGCGGACTTTTTGAACAACTGCTTTACTCCAATCCATGGCCGTCTCGTTGACGGTGAATTTTGCGACAGGTACGACCCGCCATCATGCAGACAAACGAAATCGGACGGGATGCCGCGAACGAACACCACGTTGGAACCCCTTCGCCTGTATCGGGCTTTTTGCGCCGATTCTGCCTGCTCATGCTGGGCCTGGGCATCATTTGCAGCCCGGCGCTGGCCGAAAAAAAGGCAAAGTCGCAAACGCTTTACCACAGCCTCGCCCAGGCAGCGCCGGAACTCAATCCCCTGGCGCTCAAAAGTGCCTTGAGCGCCATGCAATGCGCGGTCGCCAATGGCGCTGGCCAGGCCCGTCACCTGGCGGTGATCGACTACTCGCAACCGTCCACGGCCCGGCGCTTGTGGATCTTCGACTTGCGCCAGAAGAAGCTGGTGCTGCGCGACCTGGTGGCCCATGGGCAGAAATCCGGGGAAAATTTCGCCACGCAATTCTCCAATCGCCTGGGCAGCTATCAGTCGAGCCTGGGCCTGTTCCGCACCCAGGAAAGCTACCAGGGCACCCACGGCTATTCACTGCGCATGGACGGCCTGGAGCCGGGCTTCAATGACCAGGCCCGTGACCGGGCCATCGTGATCCATGCCGCCGACTACGTGAATCCGCTGTGGAGCGTGCGCCAGGGGCGTATCGGCCGCAGCCAGGGCTGTCCGGCCGTGCGCCCGCAAGTGGCGCGGCAGGTGATCGACAAGCTCAAGGGCGGCCAATTCATGTTTTCCTGGTACCCGGACCCGGGCTGGCTCAAGCGTTCGGCCTATCTCAACTGCCAGCCGCAACAGGTGGCGAGCATTCTGGCTACCAGCGGTGGCTGAACAGGCCGTCGCTGCGTAACTGAGCGGGAGCAAGCTGTCTCGCCACAGGTTAAAATGCCGGCCTTTCGAATCGCCGGCCTTGCCTGATGACCCCTCAAGTTCTACATGACCTGCAGACCCATTTGCTGACAGCCCTGGCGTCCCCGCCGGAAGAAACCCGCCGTTTGTTCCATGGTCGCGGCCGTTGCTGGCCGGGGTTGGAGCAGATCACCGTCGACTGGCTGCAAGGGATTGTGCTGGTATCGTTGTTCAAGGAACCGGAACCGACGCAGTTGGATGACTTGATGTCCATGCTGCTCGCCCTTGCCGCCGCGCCCGCCTGGAAAAACAGCGGCGCCCGTACCCTCGCCGTGCAACACCGCTACCTGCCCCAGAGCCTCACCCAATGGCTGGTGGGCGACCCCATCGACGAATGGACCCTGACCGAAGGTGGCCTGCGCTATCGGATCGACTTGGGCAAGAAACAGAACAACGGCCTGTTCCTCGACATGCGCTACGGCCGTGACTGGGTCCGAGCCAATGCCGCCGGCAAGCGCGTGCTGAACCTGTTCGCCTACACTTGCGGCTTCTCGGTGGCGGCCATCGCCGGCGGTGCGCGGCATGTGGTCAACCTGGACATGTCGCGGGCGGCCCTGAGTCGAGGCCGTGACAACCATCGCCTGAACGGCCATGACCTTGGCCAGGTGAGTTTCCTCGGCCATGACCTGTTCAAATCCTGGGGCAAAGTGATCAACGGCGGACCCTATGACCTGGTGATCATCGATCCGCCGACCTTCCAGAAAGGCAGCTTCCTGCTGACCAAGGACTACCAGCGGGTCCTGCGCCGCCTGCCGGAACTGCTGACGGCCGACGGCACGGTCCTGGCCTGCAGCAATGACCCGGCCACCGGCCCGGACTTCCTCATCGACGGCGTCACCCGCGAAGCCCCCGGCCTGACGTTCGTGCAGCGCCTGGCCAACCCACCGGAGTTTCCCGATGCCGACGTGCAATGTGGCCTGAAGGCGCTGGTCTTCACAGCGGCAGCACCGGCCACCAGGCGGTAACCAGGCTCCTGGTCACCCGGCGCACCAAGGCCTCGACCTCCCGGCTCTTGACCGAACGGTAGATGGCCATGGTGCGGCGCAACTGATCCTCGTTGAGCGTCACCGGCTGGCCACCCCTCCAATCCACATCGGCGACGGCTTCGAGCCCCGCGCGACGCCAGACGATCCGCTCGCCTTCGGTGACCGGCTCCAAGGGGCTGGGTAATCCGGGGTCCGGCGAAACCAGATTATCCAGCATGACCTGGGGCCAGCGGGACGGATCGATGGGCTCGCTGAAGGCATTCACCAAGTCGTCATCGACCGTTTCCCAGATCGCCAGTCCTTCGGGCCAGTCGCGGGACATCAACCCCAGGTAAGGTCGCCAGGTCATCTCGCCGGTACGTGGGGTTTGATCGTTGCTATTGAACGTATCCTGGGCGTCGCTGAGCCAATCGATGAACGCCTCCCGGCTCATTTGCGCCTGGCGTTGCACCGGATCGATAAAGCGGTCCATCAGCGCGAAGTCCCAATGGGAGAGATGTTCCGCCAGGAAACTCGAAAACGGCGCCCCGTCCCGAGCCAGTCGTGCACGCATCACCGACTCGAACATCGTGAAGTGCAGCTCCAGCTCGCCGATGTCTGGCTGCTGCCTGTCCTGGCTGCGGATTTGCAAGCGCGTGCGCAGTTGGCGAAGTTGCACATCGAAATCGCCAATCAAGGTAGGCAGGCGGCCATAGACGTTTCCATAGCCGATAAAGTGCTGCAGAACCGCCCCGGCCCTCTGGCGAACGCCAAACGCCAGTCCGGCGGGGGAATCCTCGTCGGCTTCGCGGACGCGACCAGAAAACCAATCGATGAAACCCCGCATCCCGGGATCGTCACGGGCGACCTCCAGTGCCCTTTGGAGCGAGGCAGAAATATAGAGCCACTCGTCGACGGTGTAGTGAAACGCCTCGGGAAACACATTGCGCAGGGCATTGATCTGGGCGCTGGGCAAGGGATTGTCGTCAAGCCAGACTCCAAGTGTGTCAAGGCTCGGCAAACGGTTGAGCGCCGGGAGCAGGTCATCCTGGATAGAGGTGATACGGTTGCCGCTGAGATCGACGACGAACGTATCGGAGATGAACACATCGGAATGCCTGGCCAGCACCGCCAAGGCCAACGCGGGCACCAGATCCAGCCCGGTCCTGCCCAGTTCCAGCGTCATCAGGTTTGCAAGCTCGGGGAGCTCCGGCAGGTCCCGGCAGTTGTTTCCACTCAGGCGCAGTTCCTGCAAAGCGGTGGCACTGCGCAGGAAGGTGCTGCCCTCCTCGTCCAGCCGCAAGCCACAGCGCGCCAGGTTCAGCGCTCGCAGGTCGGGCAATGTGGCCGTCAGGGCCTGCAACTGCTCGGGCGTGAAATCCAGGTTGTCGGCCCATATGACTTCACGCAGGGACGGTAGCGAAGCCAGGCTGCCAATGGCGGCAAGCACCTCGGCGTTGGTTCCCGAAGCCGCGCCGCTGCTGATCCCGGACAAGTCCAGGGTCCATAACGGGATCGTGGGATCGTCGCCCAGCAGCGGCGTAAACACTTCCGCGTTCAAGTGCAACGGGTTGCGGGCCAATGACAGATCCACCAGCGCCCGCAACTCAGTTACCGCAACGGGGACGGCGGTGAGGTGATTGCCCCGCAGGCTAAGCGATTCGATGCCGGGGAACATGCGCAGGAAATCTGAAGGATCCTCGACCAGCTCCAGGTTGGCCAGCACCACTGATTCGATGTGCTCGAAACGAACATTGACGGGGGGCAGCCGGCCGACGTTGATGTTTTCTATCCGCAATACCAACTCTGCGCCCTCCCGGCCCGGGTCAGGCGCGCGCTGCCAGGCCCGGCGAATTTCCCTCGCGATGACCTGGCGCTGCGCGACCAGTGCCTCACGGTCCAGTATCTGTTCGGCGGGGTGATGAAAGCCTTCCTGGTCGACCCATTGGCGCAGCCCCTGGTCCAGGGTGGTCCATTCGTGCTCCAGGCGGGTGATCACATCGTTGAGGCTGATGCCCTCGAGTCCGGCCTGTTCAGTCAGGCCAAGCTGCAGCCGTTCCAGTGCATTGCCCGCGTGGGCGGGATAGAGCCGCTCCAGACGCTGACGCGTGCTGCCTTGCCACTCCTGCAACGGCAGCCGGCCACGGCCGCTGAGCGGGTAAACCAAGTGTCCGTTCAGCCATTGCGGACGAGACCCGAGGCTGCCCAGGCGACGCATCGCCAAGTACGGACGCAGGGCTTGCCGGTCTTCCAGGGCCTGTGCCAGCAGTTGGCTGCGCAGCCGGTCCGCCTCCCAGATGTTCAGGCCCAGGGCGCTGCGAGCCTCATCCGGCATGGCACTTAGCAGCGCAGCCTCCAGGGCGACGGCGTTCGCCAGTTCTTCGCCGGTTTCGTCGAAGGGGCGGTACAGTTCACCTTCCTGGCGGATGACTTTCAGCGGCCCGGCGTCCCCCAACTCGACCGGATCCGCCAGCTCGCGCAACCACAGGCGCAGGTGCAGGCGACCGCGGAGCCTGGGCATATCCGCCAGCAGGCCCATGACGATGCGATCCCGATCGACGCTGCTTTCGCCACGTTCCAGGGCGCGCAGCGCACGGCTCAAGCGCAGCTCGCGCAACGCTTCGGCCGCCCGCCTGCCGAGGTCCCCAGCCACCCGCCCCTCGAGCAAGCGCAGCCGGTCTTTGCCTGTCACGTCGCGAACGAGCTCGTTGGCGATGGATTCAGGCAGGCTGGGGAATGCCTGGACCAAGGGAACTGCCAGTGGATCGAGTCGGGTGGACCTGCCCATGGCCATCGTCACCCGCCTGGCGTCACGCTCCAGGCGGGTGGCCCAACGGCTGGCCAACAGGCGACTTTGCTCCAAGGGTTGCAAACCGATACTGCTTTGCCCCAACAGTACGGTTTGCTCATCGCTGCTCAGGCCTTCCAGGATGCGAGCGGCCCAGGCGTCGTGGGCCAGGTCGGTTTTGGTCAGGAGGATGGAACGGGTGTCGGCCGTATCGCCTACCGGGTAGAGATTGACGCCATCGTGGTAGCGCAAGGTCATGTCTTCCGGCCAGCCCGGCAACTCCACGAGGGTCTGGACGATGCGAAAATGCATCCCTTGCGGTGCTTCGCCACGGCGCAGGCGTTCGATGGTGCGCCGCACCCATTGCCAGTTCCGCACCTCGTCCAGGGCATCGGCCAGTATGGCCGGCATTGGCCGCGCCTCCACTTGCAGGTAGCGCAGATGCGCTTCGCTGATACCGACCTGGCGTTGCAAGGCCAGGATCGTAGAGTCGTCAAGTTCGGCGGGCGTCTCGGCGAAGGTTCGCAACAGCTCCAGGCCACTTCGCTGCAAGGGGTTGCGATGCGCCCACTGCCAGCCTCGCGTGCGGTTCCATTCCAGCGGCGGTGCAACGCCCCTATGCCCGGGAGGCAGGCGCAGATTCACCTTGTCCCGCGTGCCTTGGACCTCGAAGTAACGATCCTCGATCCGCACCCAGGCCTCGTCAGCGGTGCGCCAGACACCCCAGGCGTCCTGCTCGGCCTCCACCGGAGGCAAGCGCTGTGCTTCGAAGGCGCGCACGTCGCCATTCCACAGGCGGGTGGTGCCGTCAGCGACGGGCATGGGCTCGATGGCTGCGCCAATGAAACCCAGGTAAGCGCCCTGGGCAACCCCGAACAAGGCGTTGAAGATATGCTCGATACCTTCTTGCGCGTGACCTTCATTGAACGCCTGGATCCCTTCGAATATTTCATACACCAGGCGCACCCCGCCCACCGCGGCGGCAACCATGCCCACCGGCGCGCAGAACGGGAAAAAGGTCGCGGCGACCATCAGCGAACGCTCGACCAGGCCTTCCCAGTATTCGAGGCGGGCCAGCAGCGCCCGCCAGTCCTGGTCCCGGGTCGGGACCATCAACGCCGAGGCGTTGGCCAAGGTATGACCGCGCCATTCATGGTAGGTGGAGTGCCAGGGATCCTCGCGCAGGTCATCCAGGCCCCAGGCCACCTTGGGCGTGGGGATCCGAATGCGTCGAGGGTTGTCGTCCTCGCCTCGCTCACCCTCGCGCCAACCGGTGATGCGGGCATGGATTTCCTGGAAGAGGTTGAGGTTGTCCGTGACCTTCCACTCCACCTGATCGTGCAGGGCCGATCCCAGGCTGGCCTGTAGACGCAGCGGCAGATAACGCAACAGGGTCTGGCGGTAACTGCGTTTGCGGACCCGCTCGGTCAGCTCGGCCGACAGTGCCTGCAAGCTGGGAAACTGCTTGAGCGGTGCCACTGCATCATGGGGCATGTGCAGCACGATCGGGCGAACACCATTGGCATCTCCTTCCAGTCCCCAGTACACCCGAACGCCGAACAACGGCGCCGACAGCAACGCCAGCGCCTTGACCTCGCAGGCCAGCGGCGCCACGGGCCGATCTTCCAACTGCACGCCGACGTGGGCCAGCAAGCGCTCACCGGTGTTGTCCAGACGTCCATCCAGCTTCGCCTCGTAGGCGTCATAGGCGAGCTGGCTGCGTGCATAGGCCATGTAGGCCGTGGCGACGATGGGCACCTGATGGCCGATACGCGGCAGCCGCCACTCGAGCGAGCGCCGGTAGGCCCCGCCCACATCCACGCTGCGGCACAGGCGAGCGAAGCTGGCCGGGGTCATGGGCAGCGGCGCGGTATCCGCTGGGGCGCCCCAACGATAGAACTCCCCGGGCTTGCCCTTGATGAAAAGTTCGCCTTTTCGATCGAACGCGCTGCCGGTGACTGCATCGTCGGGAGGATAGTTGCGCATGGCCGCCTCGACGACCGATAGCGCGGGGTCCGTGACGAACGAACTGCGCCGGACCCTTGCCCGACGTAGCGCATCCGCGACATCGCCGCGGCCATTGACCTGGCTCCAGCCTTGCACCTGCGGCTGCTCCTTGAGCAGGTCGAGGGTAAAGGCATAGGGCGTGGGCAGGTCCTTGAGCAATGCGTTGAGTGCATCGCTGTCGTGTTGCAGTTGCCGGGTGAGCACCCTGAAGCGCTCCTGCTGGGGCCGTGGGGCTCGTTTCAGCCAGGCGGGCAGCCTGGCCTGGATAAACTCGACATGGGTATCGAGGGTAGACATGGTGGACCTCCATCCTTGGGGGCGATTGAGTGCGTTGACGTGGCCGATGCTCTCCAAACCGATCGGTTTTTGAAACCGCGCAACCGTTGCAAGGGGTTGCGGGCGTCAGCGCAGCAAGCGCTCAGGCGCTACCTTCCCGCCGCGGCCTGCGTGCGCAGCAGATCAATGAACAACCCCAGCTCCCGGCTCACCGGCTCCCCCTTGCGCCGCAACAAGCCAAACGGCGCCAATTGCACGTCCAGCGCCACCGGGAGCGCCACCACAAGGCCCATCTTCAGGTAATCGCGCAAGGCGGTTTCCGAGAGCACCATGATCGCGTCGGTCAGTTGAATCAGCTGTTGCATGGAATACACCGAGCTACATTCGATGATGTCTGCGGGCGTCGGCAGCGCAAGACGTTGCAACGCTTGATCGAGGCCGATGCGCGCCGGGCTGGTTTCCGGCTGCAGGATCCACGGCCAGTCGCTGACCAGTTCGGCCAGGTCCAGTTTTTTGCGCCGGGCCAGGGGATGGCCGGCGTGGACCACCACCAGCAGTCGTTCATTGCCCAGTTGCTCGAAGTCATAGTGCTCGCTGTCGGTGGAGGCGTTGCGCCGGGCGATGGCCAGGTCGATGCGGCCCTGCTCCAGCAACTGGATCACCTGGTCGCTGGTGTCCCCCATGATGCGGATCCGCAGCTGCGGATTGAGCGCCTTGATCCGGGCGATGGAGTCCATGACCAGGTCCGGCGCTGCCCCCATGATGGTGCCGATGGACAGGTAGCCATAACCGCCCTGCTGACGGGCCAGCAGGTCTTCGGCGCAGCGGTCCAGACCGCTGAGGGCCAATTCGGCGAAGCGAATCAGCTCCTGGCCCAGGGCGGTCGGGCGCATGCCCCGGGGCATGCGCTCGAACAGGTCGCAACCGAACATGTCCTCGATCTCGTGCAGCATCCGGGTCGCTGCCGGTTGCGACATGTTCAGGCTCTGGGAAGCCCGGTGCAGGTTCTGACTGGCGCTCAAGGCCACCAGCATGTGCAAATGTTTGTAGCGCAGACGGTTGAACAGGCTGCGTGACAGCACGGGATGGGTCATGGATTGGCCTCTGATTACCGATACCTTGAGGGTATCGATTGTTAGCGAGATTCGATTTGTAACGCATCAATCGCCCGCCGTACAGTCCAGCCCATAAGAACAAATACCTGCTAAAGGACTCCCGCGATGAAGACTCTTCCTGTGTCTGTGCTGGCCAAGATTTCCTGGCGCCTGCTGCCCTTCCTGTTGCTGATGTACATCATGGCTTTTCTCGACCGGGCCAACGTTGGCTTCGCCAAACAGGCCTTCCAGGCCGACACCGGTATCGGCGACGCCGCATTCGCGTTTGGTGCGGGCGTGTTCTTCGCCGGTTACGCACTGCTGGAAGTGCCCAGCAACCTGATCCTGCACCGCGTCGGCGCGCGGTTGTGGATGTGCCGGATCATGGTCACCTGGGGCCTGGTGTCGGCGGCCATGGTCTTCGCCCACAACGAAACCAGTTTCTACGTGCTGCGCTTCCTGCTGGGCGTGGCCGAAGCCGGATTCTTCCCCGGCGTGATCCTCTACCTCACCTATTGGTTCCCCTCGGCGGCCCGGGGCAAGGCCATGGGCTTCTTCTATTTCGGTGCGCCGCTGGCGTTCATTTTCGGCAGCCCGCTGTCGGGACTGTTGTTGGAGCTGGACGGTTTCGTCGGTGTTCACGGCTGGCAATGGCTGTTCGCCGTGGAAGGCCTGATGGCGTCGGCGGTGGGCGTGTGGGCCTACTGGTACCTGGACAACCGCCCCGCCGATGCGAAATGGCTGACGCTCGAAGAGCGCCGCCAGGTCCAGGAACTGCTTGATGCCGAGGACCAACACAAACAATCCCATGGCCGCAGCCTGCTCAGCGTGTTGTGCCAGCCTTCGGTGCTCTACCTGTGCCTGATCTACCTGCTGATCCAGGCCAGCGTCTACGGCGTAGTGTTTTACCTGCCGAGCCAAGTGGCCGGGTTGCTGGGCAGCAAGGTTGGCTTGTTGGTGGGTCTGGTCACGGCTATTCCGTGGGTTTGTGCGCTGTGCGCGGCCTACCTGATTCCCGGTTACAGCGACCGCACTGGCCAGCGTCGCCGCACGGCTACGTTGACCCTATTGATGGCCGCCGCCGGGATCGCCTGCTCGGTCAGTGTGTCCAGCCCACTTCTGGGCATCATCGCCCTGTGCTTCGCCGCTTCCGGCTTCATCGCCGTACAGCCGGTATTCTGGACCTTCCCCTCCAGTTACCTGGCTGGCAGTGCCGCTGCGGCAGGCATTGCGCTGATCAACTCCTTCGGTGCCCTCGGCGGCTTCATTGCCCCGGTGCTGAAGAATTGGGCCGAAGGCGCCTTCCACTCTCCTGCGGCCGGCCTTTACCTGCTCGCCGCCACCACCGTCATCGCCGCGTTGCTGGTACTGGGCATCCACTCCCCCGGCCAACGCGCTTCGAACACACCGGCCACGGTTTAACTCAAGGAGCTGCACAATGGGTATCCCCACGATCAAACACGTCCGCGCCTTCGTCCTGCGAGGCGGCGGCGCGGATTATCACGACCAGGCGGACGGCCACTGGATCGACGATCACATCGCCACACCGATGAGCAAATACCCGGACTACCGCCAGAGTCGCCGCAGCTTCGGCATCAACGTACTCGGCACCCTGGTGGTAGAGATCGAGGCCAACGATGGCACGGTCGGGTTTGCCGTGACCACCGGCGGCGAGCCGGCGGCTTACATCGTTGAGAAGCACCTAGCGCGATTCGTCGAGGGAGCCCGGGTCACCGACATCGAAAAGATCTGGGACCAGATGTACCAATCGACACTCTATTACGGCCGAAAGGGCCTGGTGATCAACACGATTTCCGGCGTGGACCTGGCGCTCTGGGACTTGCTCGGCAAGATCCGCCAGGAACCGGTGCATCAACTGCTCGGCGGCGCGGTGCGCGATGAGTTGCAGTTCTACGCCACCGGTGCACGGCCTGACCTGGCGCAGAAAATGGGCTTCATCGGCGGCAAGATGCCTTTGCATCACGGCCCGGCCGAAGGCGAAGAAGGCCTGCGCAAGAATCTCGAGGCACTGGCGACGATGCGCGAACGGGTCGGTCCGGACTTTTGGCTGATGCTCGATTGCTGGATGAGCCTGGACCTCAACTACGCCACCAAACTCGCGGTCGGCGCCCATGAGCACGGCTTGAAATGGATCGAAGAGGCCCTGCCGCCCGACGACTACTGGGGCTACGCGGCGCTGCGCAAAAACGTCCCCAAGGGCATGCTGGTGACCACCGGCGAGCACGAGGCCACCCGCTGGGGCTTCCGCATGCTCCTGGAAATGGGCTGCTGCGACATTATCCAGCCCGACGTCGGCTGGTGTGGCGGGCTCACCGAACTGGTGAAAATCTCGGCTTTGGCCGACGCCCACAACGCGCTGGTGATCCCCCACGGCTCTTCGGTCTATAGCTACCACTTCGTCGCCACCCGGCATAACAGCCCGTTCGCCGAGTTCCTGATGATGGCGCCCAAGGCGGACGAAGTGGTGCCGATGTTCCACCCGCAATTGCTGGGCGAGCCGGTACCGGTGCAAGGCCGCATGCGGCTGTCGGTCCTCGATCAGCCCGGCTTCGGCGTGACGCTGAACCCTGAGTGCCAACTGCATAGGCCTTATAACCGCTAGAGGAGTCCACCATGACCATGCCCCACAACGCCTTCAAGGCCGCGCTGACCTCCAAGCATACGCAGTACGGCATCTGGGCCGGTTTCGCCAGCGGTTACGCCGCCGAAATCGTCGCTGGCACCGGTTACGACTGGATGCTGATCGACGGCGAACACGCCCCCAACACCGTGCCCAGCGTGCTCAGCCAGCTCCAGGCCGTAGCGCCCTATGCCACCGCGCCAGTGGTGCGAGCGGTGACCGGCGATGCCAACCTCATCAAGCAGCTGTTGGACGTCGGCGCCCAGACCCTGATGATTCCCATGGTCGAGACCGCTGAACAAGCCCAGGCCCTGGTGCGCGCCATGCGTTATCCGCCCCACGGCATGCGTGGTGTCGGCGGAGGCCTGACCCGCGCCACCCGCTGGGATGGCGTCGCCAACTACCTCACCACGGCCCATGAAGAGCTGTGCCTGATCGTCCAGGTGGAGTCGCGCACCGGTGTGGAGAACGTCGAGGCCATCGCCGCCGTCGAAGGGGTGGACGCGGTGTTCATCGGCCCCGCCGACCTGTCCATCGGACTTGGCCATGCGGGCAATCCTGGTCACCCCGAAGTCCAGGAACGTATCCAGTTCGCGGTCAATGCCACCCTCGCGGCCGGCAAGGCTTGCGGCATCCTCGCACCCAACGAAGAAGACGCCCGCCGTTATCAGGGCTGGGGTTGCCAGTTCATCGCCGTGGCCATCGACATCAGCCTGCTGCGCCAGAGTGCCCTTGCCACCCTTGCCCTCTACCGCGAACCCGCCACCGCTCAAGCGCCGTCGCGCACTTACTGAAGGACACCGCCATGTCATCCGTTCCTGTGTTCCAGAACTTCATCAACGGCCAGTTCACCCACAGCGAGGCACACCTGGACGTGTTCAACCCGGCTACCGGGGCGCTGCTGTCCCGGGTCCCGGCTTCCAACGCCGCCGACGTCGATCAGGCCCTGGCTACCGCCCGTGCCGCGCAGAAAGACTGGTCGGCCAAACCGGCCATCGAACGCGCCGGATACCTGCGCCGCATCGCTGCCAAACTGCGGGAAAACGTCGCCCACCTGGCGCACACCATTACCCTGGAGCAAGGCAAGATCAGTGCCCTGGCCGAGGTGGAGGTCCATTTCACCGCCGACTATCTCGACTATATGGCCGAATGGGCCCGGCGCATCGAAGGCGAGATCATCACCAGTGACCGCCCCGGTGAAAACATCTTCCTGTTCCGCAAGCCCCTGGGCGTGGTGGCCGGGATCCTGCCGTGGAATTTTCCGTTTTTCCTGATCGCTCGCAAGATGGCCCCGGCGCTGCTGACCGGCAACACCATCGTCATCAAGCCCAGCGAAGAAACCCCGAACAACTGCTTCGAATTCGCCCGGTTGGTCGCCGCGACCGACCTGCCACCCGGCGTGTTCAATGTCGTATGCGGCGACGGCCAGGTGGGCGCTGCCCTGAGCGGTCACAAAGGCGTGGACATGATCAGCTTCACCGGCAGCGTCGCCACCGGCTCACGGATCATGACGGCGGCGGCGCCGAACATTACCAAGCTCAACCTGGAACTGGGCGGCAAGGCCCCGGCCATTGTGCTGGCGGATGCCGATCTGGCGCTGGCGGTGAAAGCCATTCGCGATTCACGGATCATCAACACCGGGCAAGTCTGCAACTGTGCCGAACGCGTCTACGTGGAACGCAAGGTCGCCGATCAATTCATCGAGCGGATCAGCGCGGCGATGTCTGCCACCCGCTACGGCGACCCGATCGCCGAAGCCGATGTGGAGATGGGCCCGCTGATCAACCGCCAGGGCCTGGATAGCGTTGAACACAAGGTTCGAACCGCCCTCAGCCAAGGCGCCAGCCTGGTGAGCGGCGGCAGCGTGGCGGATCGCTCCAGCGGCTTTCACTTCCAACCCACGGTACTGGCCGGTTGCAACGCATCAATGGACATCATGCGTGAGGAAATCTTCGGTCCGGTGCTGCCGATCCAGATCATTGACGACCTGGACGAGGCCATCGCCCTGGCCAACGACTGCGACTACGGCCTGACTTCTTCGATCTACACCCGGGACCTGAGCCGGGCCATGCACGCCATTCGTGGCCTCGACTTTGGCGAGACCTACGTCAACCGCGAAAACTTCGAAGCCATGCAGGGGTTCCATGCCGGCGTGCGTAAATCCGGGATTGGTGGGGCCGATGGCAAGCATGGTTTGTATGAGTACACCCATACCCATGCGGTGTACTTGCAAAGCTGACTTGCGATAGACCGAGGCTTGGCGAAGCGCTGCCTGTCTGGGGGCGCTTCGCACCCAGCGGGAGCAAGCCCCCTCGCCACAACGACTCTTCCCAGTCCTCCTATCTCTCAGACCACCAAGGTCAACCACGCCGATGCCAATAACAACACCGCCATGGTCCGATTGAACCGGCCCATCGCCACAGCGGAACGGCAGAACCGGGCAGCGCCGAGGCCCAGATAGGCCCACAGGGTCATGCACGGAATGGAAATCGCGAAAAAGGCCAGGGACAACCAAAGGACCCGGACCGTCCGGTCGGCCTCGGCGCCGGCAAACACACTGACCACCGCCAGCGCCATCATCCAGGTCTTGGGGTTCACCAATTGCAACCCGGCGGCCCCCGCCAGGCCCAGTCGCGGGCCCTCAACCGGACGCTCCGGATCGATGGCCTGGGCCGGGGCGCGGAAAATCTGCCAGGCCATCCAGCTCAACCAGGCAATGCCGGCCCATGACAGCAGGGTCTGCACCCTGGCTTGGCGCGCCAGCACGTCGCCCAATCCAGTGCCCACCAGCAACACCAGCAAAGCCGCCGCGGCGCAGGCCCCCAGGATGATCGGCAAGGTGGTGGCCAGGCCAAAGCGCGAGCTATGGCTCAGCACCAGGATATTGGTCGGGCCCGGGGTAATGGAGGCGACAAAGGCGAACAAGGCAAACGGCAGTAACTGGTCCATGGAGCAACGTCTCGGTGAATGATCGTCACTCGATCATCCCCACGAAGGCCCGCTCAGTCTGGAACAATTGAGCAGCGCTTGCGGTAGTCCGCCGGGCTCAGGCGATAGGCACGCTGGAACCAGCGGCCCAAGTGGCTCTGGTCGGCAAAACCAAGCATGGCCGCCACCGCCCCGGCGCTCTCGCCAGCGGCCAGCAAGCGCCGGGCCCGGGCCAGGCGCAATTGGATCAGATAGGCATGGGGGGCCAGGCCGAAAGCCGCCTTGAATGCACGGCTCAGGCGAAAACGATCCACACCGGTAACCTGCGCCAGATCGTCCAGACCGATGTCGTCGCTCAGGTGACTGTGCAGATAATCCCGGGCCTGTTGCGCCACCAATGGCAAGCGTGGGTCGGGGTTGATCCGCGCGCGCCAGTGCAGGTGTTGGGTCAGGTTGGCCAACAAGGTATCGAGGGCCGTCTGGCGCACGATGCGGATTTCCTGCTCATGCAGGCTCTGGAAGGCCAGGGCCGTGGCACTCGCCAGCCGCGCATCGTCGGTGAGGGTGGCGGCGAATCCCAATTGGGCGTTGTCCGGCGCCCCGTCGAACAAGGAGCGCAACTCGCGCTCCAGCCATTGGGGCTCCAGGTACAACGTGCGGTAGGTAAACCCGTGGTCGTGGGGCGCGTTGCCGTCATGCAACTCACCGGGCTCGAGCAGGAACACCTTGCCCGGCGTGCTGTTGTGCTGCTGGCGGCGGCAATGAAACTGCTGCACACCCTGCTCGGTCACGCCCACCAGGTAGCTGTCATGCCAATGAGGGTCATAGGCATGCCCCTCGAAATGCGCGCGCACGGTCTCGATACCGGACGTGGCGTCCTGCTTGAGATCGATCCAGTTGCGCGCTGTCATGCCCTGCCCCGTTTAACGAATGTGCTCTTGGCAGATTAACCGCTGATGAGGGGTGTGTCTGGAAGATTTGTGCAAACCCTGTGGGGAGCAGGCTTGCTCGCGAAGGCGCGCAGTCTGTAGATACACCGGGCGACTGACCTACCGCCATCGCGAGCAAGCTCGCTCCCACCGTTTCTTGTGGTGCTCACAAGATCCCATTCCCCTGCACATCTTCCTTCCCACGGTTTATGGCCGTCTCAGGCATCCGGAGTGATCATCGGCAATACCGCTTCCACCGCCAGTCGGGCCAATTCGGCATCTTGCTCGGCCTTGACCCCGGACACCCCGATAGCGCCGATGCACTGCCCGTCATGACGAATGGTCACCCCACCTTCAAGCATACCCTGCAGGTGCGGAGCGCTGAGAAACGCGTAGCGACCACCATTGATCATGTCTTCGAAAACCTTGCTGTCGCGCCGGCCCATGGCGGCGGTGCGGGCTTTTTCCGTCGCGATGTAGGCCGATAACGGCGAGGCATCGTCCAGGCGCAACAACCCGAGGGGATGACCACCGTCGTCCACCACGCAGACCGAAACGGCCCATTGGCGCTGGTGCGCCAGTTCCTTGGCCGCCACCAGCAACTGCGCGACATCCTGTTCAGTGAGTACCGCTTTGCTTTTCATGGATCACTCCGTGCTGTGTCACAGGAAGCCCGCAGGCTAGACCTGCGGGCCAAAAAACAGCCTCGAACGTCATTCACCGTAGATATCGAAATCGAAGTACTTCTGGCGAATCCTGTCGTAGGTGCCGTTGGCGCGAATGGTCGCCAGTGCCTGATTGAAGCGACCCGCCAGCGCATCGTTCTTGCGTACCGCAATGCCGATACCCGTGCCGAAGTATTGTTCTTCGGTGAAATTGGGCCCGACAAATTCAAAATCCTTGCCCTCGGGACGCTTGAGCAGACTTTCATCGATCACCACCGAACTGGCCATGGTCGCATCCAGGCGTCCGCCCAGCAGGTCGAGGAAAATTTCATTCTGCGAACCATAGCGCACTACTTCGGCACCCGCCGGGGCAAAGTGATCGGTGACATAGCGATCGAAGTTGGTCGCCCGCTGTACGCCGATCCGCTTGCCCTTGAGTTGTGCCGGGATGTCGCTGATAGCACTGCCCTTGCGAAACACCAGGCGCGCCGGGATCCGGTAGTAGCGGTCGGTGAAGTCCACCGACTTCAAGCGCTCCGGGGTGATGGACATGGAGGAAATCACCGCATCGACCTTCTTCACCTTCAGCGCCGGGATCAAGCCATCGAACTCTTGCTCCTGCCAGACACAGCGGACCTTCATCTCGGCGCACAATGCCTGGCCGATGTCATAGTCGAAGCCGACGATGGCGTTGTCCGGGGTTTTCGAGGCGAATGGCGGGTAAGCCGCCTCGATGCCGATACGCAGTGATGATTCGGCGGCTTGCAGGCTCGCGCCGAACGCCAGCAGCGAGATGAAACCCAGTTTCAGGGCAATGCGTTTAACGTTCATTCATTTGCTCCAGGTGCGATGTTATTGAGTTCGGGCGCTCCACAGAAGTCGCCCGTTATGGCAGCAGCAATGTGAACAAGCCCGGGCGGCGACTCTGGCGGTTGCCTGCCCGGTGACAGCACCACGGTGATCCGGCCGGCGGCCTCAGACCGCCGCCGTGACAATCAACTCCAGCAAAATCTCGGGATCGTCGAAGGCCACTTGGGCGGTGGCCCGCGCCGGGGTGTGCGCGGCATCGACCCAGTCACTCCACAACGCGTTCATCGCCGCGAAATCCCGGACCATGTCTTTCATCCAGATCTGCACACTGAGCAGCCTGTGCTTGTCACTGCCGGACGCAGCCAGCAGTTCATCGACCCGCTGCAACACCTGGCGGGTCTGGCCCTGGATGTCCTGGCTGCAATCGGCGGCGACGACACCGCTGAGCCAGGCCACGCCGTTGTGCACGACGCTGCGGCTCAGGCGTGGGTTGCTTTCGATGCGTTGAATACTCATGAGGGTTCCTCGACAGAGAGACGCTCGCCCGCCAATTGGGCGAGCGTGATGGGTTTGAGGGGCGAACGGATGCGGTAATAGCCCACCTCGGTGGGTGAGACGTGACGGCGTTCGGCGATGATTTCGGTGACGCTCAGACCACACTGGCGTCCCTGGCACGGGCCCATGCCGCAACGGCCGAAGGCCTTGGCCTGGTTGGGCCCCAGGCAACCCAGGTCGACGTAGCGGCGGATGTCCCCGGCGCTGACTTCTTCGCAGCGGCACACGGTGACGTCGTCGGCAGGGATACGATTGCCGACCTGGGGGCGATACAGGGCGTCGAGCAGTGGCCGTGCGGCGCAGGCGCGGCGTAGTGCGTATTGCAGGGGCCGCGCTTGCGCCTGCTGGCCGGCAATGGCCAACGCGGCCAGGCGTCCTTCCAGTCGCGCCACCTGGGCTCCGCCGATGGCGCCACCGTCACCGGCGATGAAAATGCCCGGCATGCTGCTTTCACCCCATTGGTCGCGGCGGGTCACCCAGCACAGCTGCTGCTCGCTCCAATCATGCTCCAGGCGCAACGACCAACTGACCTGGGTGTTCGGCACCACGCCTTGATGCAGCAGGATCAAATCGGCGCGAATGCGCTGCGAACGGCCTTGGCTGTCGAAGCTCAAGGCGCAGGCCCGATCCGCGCCTTCAATCTGCAGGTTGCTCGCGCCGCGAAAATGCCGGACGCCGGCCCGCTTGAGTTCCGTCAGCAGCCCCAGCCCTTTGAGCAGGTCGCGCCAACCGCGCAGCGCAGCGGGGATGTGTCGCCAGGCCCGCAGCAGATCGCTTCGGTGGCTGGTATCCACCAGGGCTTCAAGGACGATGCCGGCACGCAGGTATTGCACCGCCAGCAGGTAAAGCAATGGACCACACCCGGCCAGTACCACGGGCGTGGCCGGCACCATGGCCGCGCCTTTGAGCAGGATCTGCCCGGCGCCAGCGGTCATGACGCCCGGCAAGGTCCAGCCGGGAATCGGCATCGGCCGTTCGAAAGCCCCCGTGGCAATCAACAGGTGGCGCCCTTGCAAGACTTCGGCGCGCCCCTCGACCAGGTAATGCACCTGGCACTGCGGCGTCACCTGCCAGATCGCCGCATTGGGCAAATAGCGAGCACCGCATTGGAGAAAGTCGGTGGCCAATGTCGCCCCGGCCCCGTAGTCGCCACCCAATACGGCGCGGCGACGTGCGTCAGCCTGGAGCACCTGGCGATAAATCTGCCCGCCTGGACTGGCCTGCTCATCCAGCACGACCACCGACAGGCCGTGGCGCCTGGCTTCGAGCGCAGCACTCATTCCCGCCGGGCCAGCGCCGATGATGATCAGGTCGATGACCGCGTTACTCATCGCCGCCCTCCTCCCACGGTGCCAGGCAAACGGCCCCGCGTTGACGACGCACGCGCATGCCGGCACGCACCGGCACCAGGCAGGCCTGGGTATTGGCTTGTCCGTTCACCTCCACCAGGCATTCGAAGCACACCCCCATCATGCAATAAGGCGCGCCGGGGCGGCCGTTGATGGCGCTCTCGCGGGTGTGTCGGATGCCGCAACCCAGCAGCGCCGCCGCCAGGGATACCTCGGCGGGTACCGTGAAGGGCGTGCCTTCGAATTCGATTTGCACGGTGTGATCTTCCGAGGCCAATGGCCGGAACAGACTGTCAGCCGACATGGCGCGCCTCTGTTGGCAAGTTGAAACGGTGCAGCCCGAATGGCTTCACCGCCGAATCATCGAATTCGCCGGCAATCCACGGCGCCAGGCGCAAGGCATGAACAGCGGCCAGCGTCACGCCGCTGTGGCAGCTAACAACCGACAGCCCCGGGCAGCTTGACGGTGTTTCGTAGATTGGAAAGCCATCGGCACTCATCACTCGCAGCGCCCCCCAGGCCCGCACCAGTCGTACCTGGCCCAAGCGCGGGAAGCACTGCACCGCGCGCCGGGCAATGGCGGCCATGACCTGGCTGCCGGTGCCGTCATCCAAGCCCGTCGACTCGTGAGAATCACCCAGCTGCAGCGTGCCCTCGTCGGTCTGGCGGACATAGGTGGTGGGGTAATGCAGAAATGGCTCGAGCCGTTCGGTGACCAGGATCTGGCCACGATTCGGCTGCACCGGTACATCCAACCCCACCATGGCCCCCAGCGCCCGATTGCCGAGGCCGGCGGCCAGCACGACCTGGCGGGCAGACCAGCGCTGCGCTCCAGCCCGCAGCTCGAACCCCTTGGCAATCGCGTCGATCGCATCGACACGATGGCCGTTGATGAGCCTGACCCCGCGAGACTGGCAGGCGGCAAAAAGCGAGCGCAGCAGCTTGAGCGGGTTGACGTGACCGTCCATGGGTGAAAAACAGCCGCCCACCACATCCGGCCCAATGCCGGGTAAGCGCGCGCGCAGTTGCGCGGCGTCCAGCTGTTCAAAGGGGTAGTCGCCGGCAAAGGCATCGCGCAACCAACCCAGCCGACGGCTTTCTTCGGCCATTTCCGCGTCGCTCAGGCACAACTGGAAGCCACCCCGTTGGCGCAGATGAATGTCGATGCCGGTATCGGCTTGCAACGCCGCGGCAAACCGAGGCCAGAGCGCCACCGACTCCCGCGTCCACCGGGCATACGGACTCATGCGGTAGCCCTTGCCCTGGACCCAGAGCAAACCAAAGTTGCCCCGGGCGGCGCGAATAGCGTCATCGCCCTCGTCGAGCACGCTCACCTGGCGCCCGAGCAAAGCCAGTCCATAGGCGATGGACATGCCCACCAGGCCACCCCCTACGACAATGACATCAGTTTTTAGCATGGCTTTAGGATCGCTGTTTTCGGCGCCGATGATTCAATCAGGTGCCGGCCCATGGCTGGTTCAAGTGCTTTCGGTCGATCCTAGGGCGATGACAGCGCCTTGAAAAATGCTTTATTTTGGCAGCCTCATGTCTTTTTGTTATGGATTGGTCCGCACCATGAATCTCCGTCAGTTGGAAGCCTTTCGCGCCGTCATCCTGGGCCAGACCGTGACCCGCGCCGCCGAAATGCTGCACATCTCACAACCGGCGGCGACCCGGCTGATCGCCAGCCTGGAGGAGGACATCGGTTTCAGCCTGTTCGACCGGGTCAAGGGACGGTTGCAACCCACCGCCGAGGCCATGACGCTGTATCAGGAAGTGCAACGTTCGTTACTGGGCGTGGAACGCATCGCGCGCACCGCCCAGGACATTCGCACGCTCAAGCGCGGTTCGCTGCACATTGCCTGTGCACCCGCCATGGGCCTGTCATTCGTACCTCGGGCGATTGCCGCGTTCATGGCCGAACACGATCAGGTACAGATCTCGCTGGTGGTGCATTCGTCCCGGGAAGTCGTGGACCTGGTGGTGGGTCAGCGCTGCGACCTGGGCCTGATCGTATTGCCTAATACGTACCCAAGCCCCCGCGCCGAAAAACTGCTGGCAACGCGCATGCTCTGCGCCCTGCCCGCTGGCCATCGCTTGCAGGACCAGGCGACGATCCGCCCGGAAGACTTGCAAGGCGAACCGTTCATTTCCTACCCGCAGTCGATTGCCTCGCGCCAACACATCGATGCGATCTTCGCCGCCCATGGCGTGGACCGAGAGCTGCGGCTGGAAACCCAACTCTCGCTGCCCATGTGCGCATTCGTCGAACAAGGCTTGGGCGTGGCGTTGGTGGACGCCATCAGTGCCGTCGAGTACCGCGGCCAGGGCATCGTCTTCCGGGCCTTCGAACCGGCGATAGAAATGGACTTCAGCATGCTCCTGCCCATCCAGGGGCCGGTTTCCAGGCTGCAAGCCAGCTTCCTGGAGCACATGCAGCGATTCATTGAGGCGCAGGTGCCGGCGGCCTACCGGTTCTGACGCGCTCGTAAACCGGCAATCAATGGATCCACTGAACAAGCCAATAATCCATTTATCCAGCAAAACCGTTGACAAGGAAATTAGTTAAGAGAGTTAATGGATCCACAGATAAGAACAACATCCGCCTGGAGATCCGTCATGTACCCCAAAAACGCCTGGTACGTTGCCTGCACCCCCGATGAAATCGCCGACAAACCCTTGGGCCGGCAGATTTGCGGTGAAAAGTTGGTTTTTTACCGGGGCCATGAAGGCAAGGTCGCAGCCGTGGAAGACTTCTGCCCCCATCGCGGCGCCCCGCTCTCCCTGGGCTACGTCGAAAACGGCAACCTGGTGTGCGGCTATCACGGCTTGGTGATGGGCGCTGATGGCAAGACCGTCGAAATGCCGGGGCAACGGGTACGGGGATTTCCCTGCAACAAGACCTTCGCGGTGCAGGAACGACATGGCTTCATCTGGGTCTGGCCCGGTGACCAGGCGCTGGCCGACCCGGCACTGATCCATCATCTGGAATGGGCTGAAAGCGATGAATGGGCCTACGGTGGCGGCCTGTTTCACATCCAGTGCGACTATCGCCTGATGATCGACAACCTGATGGACCTGACCCACGAAACCTACGTCCACGCCTCGAGCATCGGCCAGAAGGAAATCGACGAGGCGCCGCCCGTGACCACCGTCGAAGGCGATGAAGTGGTCACCGCCCGCCATATGGAAAACATCATGGCCCCGCCGTTCTGGCGCATGGCCCTGCGCGGCAACAACCTGGCCGATGACGTGCCGGTGGACCGCTGGCAGATCTGCCGCTTCACCCCGCCCAGCCATGTGCTGATCGAAGTGGGCGTGGCCCATGCCGGCAACGGCGGTTATCACGCCGCGCCGCAGTTCAAGGCGTCGAGCATCGTGGTGGATTTCATCACACCGGAAACCGAGACCTCGATCTGGTATTTCTGGGGTATGGCCCGGCACTTCCAGCCGCAGGATGAAGCCCTCACCGCGTCCATTCGCGAAGGCCAAGGCAAGATTTTCAGCGAAGACCTGGAAATGCTCGAGCGCCAGCAGCGCAACCTGCTGGACCATCCGCAGCGCAACTTGCTCAAGCTCAACATCGATGCGGGCGGCGTGCAGTCCCGGCGGGTGCTGGAACGCTGGATCGCACGTGAGCGCGAACCTCAAGCCGGCTTGATCGCCAGCAGCCAACAGCCGCAACTGGCGGAGCAACGGCCATGATCGAAGTCCAGGTCACGGCGCGACACCGCGAAGCCCTCGATATCTGCAGCTACGAGCTGACCCGTGTCGACGGTGAACCATTACCGGCCTTCACCGCTGGCGCCCATATCGATGTGCACTTGCCCGACGGGCTGATTCGCCAATACTCGCTGTGCAATCATCCCGAAGAACGGCATCGCTACCTTATTGGCGTGCTCAAGGACCCGGCGTCCCGCGGTGGTTCGCGCAGCCTCCATGAGCTGATCCAGCCAGGCATGCGCTTGCGCATCAGCGAACCACGCAACCTGTTCGCCCTTGCGCCCCACGCCCGGCGCAGCCTGCTGTTTGCCGGAGGCATCGGCATTACGCCGATCCTGTGCATGGCCGAGCACCTGGCCCAGAGCGGTGCAGCGTTCGAGCTGCATTACTGCGCCCGCTCCCGAGACCGTGCTGCCTTTGTCGAACGCCTGCGCCAGGCCCCTTACGCTGACCGGGTGTTCCTGCATTTCGATGAAGAGCCAGAAACCCTGCTGGACGCCGCCAGCGTGCTGGCCACACCCGATAACGACCTGCACCTCTACGTGTGCGGGCCCGGTGGTTTCATGCAGCATATCCTCGACACCGCCAAGGGCCAGGGGTGGCAGGAAGACCGCCTGCACCGCGAATACTTCGCCGCCGCCCCTGCCGACACCCGTGCCGACGGCAGCTTTTCAGTCAAGCTCGCCCGCACTGGCCAGGTCTTCGAAGTGCCGGCGGACCGCAGTGTGGTGCAGGTGCTGGAGAGCCATGGCATCGAGATCCCGATCTCCTGCGAACAAGGCGTGTGCGGAACCTGCCTGACCCGCGTGCTGGAAGGCGTGCCGGAGCATCGGGACATGTTCCTGACCGAGGCTGAACAGGCCCTCAACGACCAGTTCACACCGTGTTGCTCCAGATCGAAGACCCCGCTGCTGGTGCTGGATCTCTGACGCCGAATACTGTGGGAGCGAGCTTGCTCGCGATGGCAGACTGTCAGCCAGCATTGATGCAAACTGACCCACCACTATCGCGAGCAAGCTCGCTCCCACAGGAGATCTGTGGCGTATGCGAATCCTGGGGCTACCCCAAAACCATTGTGGGAGCGAGCCTGC
>NZ_JACNDD010000209.1:0-9209 GCF_017351395.1 Pseudomonas sp. FW305-28 | reverse complement strand
TTCGCGCCCTAGCGGGAGCAAGCTCCCTCGCCACAAAAGCTCGTTAGCCTTGATAGGCTCGGACGACCGCCCGTCAGCATCGAAAAATAAATCAAAAAAAAACCATCTTCAGAAATTACCTACAGATGAATACCAGTTCACCCCGTAGGCGTTGTCGTGGCTGCAGATCTTTGCGTTCGAACTCCCTTCCACTAATACCACTTCAATCCCATCCCGAAAAAACCCTTTAACAACACCTCTATAACCCAGGAAAGCGGCGTTGACATGGTATTCAAGTGGTATTAGCTTCCACCCCACTTACCGAGCGACAACAACTCAATAACCGCATCGGACACCGATATGAATGACATCCTGGCCCTGCGCCCTGACGACACCCAACCCACGCCGCTGTACCTGCAATTGGCGCGAAACCTGGAGACGGCGATTCATGCCGGCCAGTGGAAAGCCGAGCAGGCGATGCCGTCCGAGCGCAGCTTGAGCGAGCAACTGGGCATTTCCCGAGTCACTGCCCGCAAGGCCTTGGAAGTGCTGTTCGAACAAGGCTTGATTCGCCGCAACCAGGGTTCGGGCACCTTTATCACCCCGCGCCTGGAACAGCCGCTGTCACGCCTCAGCGGCTTCAGCGAGATGCTGCGGCTCAAGGGCTTTGTGCCCGGGTCCCAATGGCTGGAACGGGAAATCACCCCGCCCACCCACGAAGAACTGATCCGCCTGGGCCTGTCGCCCACCGACAAAGTCGCGCGGCTCAAGCGCCTGCGCAAGGCCGACGACACGGTCATGGCCATTGAAATGAGCACCCTGCCCGCCTCGATCATTCCCAAACCGCAAGCGGTGGGCGATTCCCTCTACGCATTTCTCGACGGCATCGGCAAGCCGGTGGTGCGCGCCCTGCAACACATCCAGGCCATCAACGCCTCGGACGAATTCGCCGCCCTGGTGGGCATCGCCCCCGGCACCGCGATGTTGCTGATGACCCGGGTCGGCTACCTGGAAGACAACACCCCCATCGAAGTCACCGACACCTATTGCCGCAACGACTACTACGACTTTGTCGCAGAGCTGCGGCGCTAGACGAGCAGAGAATTTCCCATGTCCGAAGACAACATCCTCACCTGTGACGGCTGGGTTCGCGGCCGCCTGCTCCATGAGCACGGTAGAGTCGTGGCCATCGAAGGCCAGCCCTGCGATCCGGCGAGCAACGACCTGCCCTACCTGCTGCCCGGCTTTATCGACTTGCACGTCCACGGCGGCGGCGGCAAGGACATCATGCAAGGGGCTTCGGCGTTCGAGACCATCGCCCGCACCCACCTGCGTTTTGGCACCACCGCACTCTTGGCCACCACCATGACCGCGCCCAGCGAAGAGATCGCCAGCGTGCTGCAGGCCCTCGGCGAGTTCTGTGAGCAGCGTCCGAACGGCAGCGCCCGGGTCCTGGGCGTGCACTTGGAAGGCCCTTACATCAACCCCGGAAAACTCGGCGCGCAACCGAATTTCGCCCACACCGCGCTGCTGGCCGAGGTGGAGAGCTACCTGGCCCTGGCGCCGATCCGGGTGATTACCATCGCCCCGGAAATCGCCGGCCATGATGCCTTGATCCGTGCCCTCAGCGCCCGAGGCGTGCGCATGCAGATCGGCCATACCCTGGGCAGCTACGAAGAAGGCGTCGCGGCGTTGGCGGCCGGGGCCAGCAGTTTCACTCACCTGTACAACGCCATGAGTCCGTTGCATCACCGCGAGCCAGGTATCGTCGGTGCGGCCCTCGCCCATGCGCAATATGCCGAGTTGATCCCGGACTTGCTCCACGTGCACCCCGGTGCGATGCGCGTGGCCTTGCGTTCGATCCCGTGCCTGTATTGCGTCACCGACTCCACCGCCGCCGCCGGCATGCCCGACGGCGAATACAAGCTGGGCAGCCACACCGTGACCAAGTGCCTGGGCGGGGTGCGTCTGGCCGATGGCACCCTGGCCGGCAGCACCCTGACCATGGACCAGGCCCTGCGCAACCTGGTGAAAATCGGCCTGCCCATCGCCGAAGCCTCCCAGCGTCTGTCCCAGTTTCCCGCCGACTACCTCGGCCTGCCCGAGCGCGGTCGCCTGCAGCCCGGTGCCTGGGCCGACTGCGTACGCCTTGACCGTTCCCTGACCCTGACCGACGTGATGGTCGAAGGAGAAGCCATTGACTTCCAAAATGCTTGAAGAGGCCCTGGCCTCCCATGAAGCGGTCGAGCGCCAGTTGCAGCGACTGGACCCGGCCCTCGAGGAAATCGCCGGACGCCTGCGCCGCCAGCCACCGCAAGTGGCGATGACTGTCGCCCGGGGCAGCTCCGATCACGCCGCCAGCTATTTCGCTTACCTGACCATGCAGCAACTGGGCATCCCGGTGGCCTCGCTGCCGATGTCGGTGGTGACCATGCAACAGGCGCCGCTGAAGGTCAGCGGCCAGGTGGCGTTCGGTTTTTCCCAGTCGGGACAGAGCCCGGACCTGGTGAACAGCCTGCGCCTGTTGCGCAAGCGTGGCGCCTTGAGCGTGGCCCTGGTCAACGCCACCGACTCGCCTCTGGAAGCCGCCTGTGAATTCAGCGTGCCGTTGTGTGCCGGCGTCGAGAGCAGCGTCGCCGCGACCAAGAGCTTCATTGCCACCCTCAGCGCCAGTGCGCGACTGGTGGCCCACTGGAAAGCTGACGCCGAGTTGCTCGAAGCCGGCGGTGCCCTGCCCGAGGGCCTGCGCGAGGCCGCCCGCCAGGACTGGCACAGCGCTGTCGACACCCTGCGCGACTGTCAGCGGTTGATGGTGATCGGCCGGGGCGCCGGGTTCGCCATCGCCCAGGAAGCAGCACTCAAGTTCAAGGAAACCTCGGCGATCCAGGCCGAAGCCTTCAGCAGTGCCGAAGTTCGCCACGGGCCCATGGCGCTGATCGACCATGACTACCCCCTGCTGGTGTTCGCCCCGCGCGGTGCCGAACAGGCCGGCGTGTTGAGCCTGGCCGCGGACATGCGCCAGCGCGGTGCCCGGGTGCTGCTGGCGGCACCTGATGACATTGTCGAACGCGACCTGACCTTGAGCCGCGCCGAGCACCCGGCCCTGGACCCGATCCTGGCGATCCAAAGCTTCTACGCGATGGCCGCGAGCCTGGCCGTGGCCCGAGGCCTGGACCCGGACCAGCCACGGCACCTGAGCAAGGTCACCCGTACCCACTGATCCGACTGCTTTTCAAACAAGAGCCTGAAGAGAGCGAGCCCATGCCCAACAACAATAAAGAGCTGATCCTCAGCGCCCCCCTCAGCGGCCCGGTGCTCACCCTCGCCAATGTCCCGGACGCGGTGTTCGCCAGCGGCGCCATGGGCGATGGGATCGCCATCGACCCGCTGAACGACACCCTCTACGCACCGTGCGACGCTGAAGTGATCCACGTCGCCCGCACCGGCCACGCCGTGACCCTGCGGGCCGACAATGGCGCCGAACTGCTGCTGCACCTGGGCCTGGATACGGTCGAGCTGCAGGGCGACGGGTTTTCCATGCTGGTCAAGGAAGGTGCACGGGTCAGCCATGGCCAGCCGCTGCTGCGTTATGACATGGATAAAGTGGCGCTGCGCAGCAAGAGCCTGGTCAGCCTGCTGGTCATCACCAACGGCGAACACTTCCAGGCACGGCCCATCACACTCAAAGGGGTGAAGGTCGGCGAGCCGCTGCTGCACATTCTCGCCAAGGCCGTCGGCCAGGCGGAACATCACGACCAAGACGGCGGCATCGAAGTGTTCGGCCAGGTCCGCATCGCCCATCGCGGCGGTCTTCACGCCCGCCCGGCGGCGCTGGTGCGCCAGACCGCGCAAGGCTTCAAGAGCCGCTCGCAGCTGCACTTCAGCGGCAAGTCAGCCTCGTGCGACAGCGTAATGGGGATGATGGGGCTGGCCATCACCGAACAGGCGCAAGTGCACGTCAGTTGCCGGGGCAGCGATGCCGAGGCGGCGCTGCAAGCCTTGCTGACGACCTTATCCACAGCCCTGGTGGAAGAAGCCCATGCCAGCGCGCCGCCGCCCGAACCACCACGGGCGAATGCAGAAGAAGGTGTGTTGCATGGCGTATGTGCCGCGCCCGGGCTGGTGACTGGGCCGCTGGTTCGGTTGAGCGGCATTCAATTGCCGGAAGACATCGGCGGCCATGCCGTCGAAGAGCAGCGCCAACGTCTGAGTGACGCTCTGGCCCAGGTCCGTGGCGACATCCACCTCACGCTGGAGCACGCCCGGGCCAAGAAGCATCACGATGAAGAGGCGATCTTCAGTGCCCACCTGGCGCTGCTGGAGGACCCGGTGCTGTTGGATGCCGCCGACCTCTTCATCGAACAAGGCAGTGCCGCGCCCCACGCCTGGAGCCGCTCCATCGACACGCAATGCCAGGTCCTGCAACAACTGGGCAGCACGCTGCTGGCCGAGCGCGCCAACGACTTGCGTGACTTGCGCCAGCGGGTCCTGCGGGGGTTGCTGGGTGAGGCCTGGCAGTTCGACGTCGCGGCGGGCGCCATCGTCGCCGCCCAGGAACTGACCCCGTCGGACCTGCTGCAACTCAGCGCCCAAGGCGTGGCCGGCGTGTGCATGGTCGAGGGTGGCGCGACGTCCCATGTGGCGATCCTGGCCCGGGGCAAAGGCCTGCCGTGCCTGGTGGCGCTGGGCGACGAACTGCTTGCCCAGGAACAAGGCCAAGCGGTGGTACTGGACGCCGACGGTGGCCGCCTCGAACTGACGCCAACCGTCGAGCGCCTGGCGCAGGTGCGGCAAGCACAGACCCGACGCACGGCCCTGCGCGCCCAACAACAGAGCCTCGCCCACACACCGGCGCGGACCGTCGATGGCGTGGAGGTGGAAGTCGCCGCTAACGTGGCCTCCAGCGCCGAAGCCGGCGAAAGCTTGGCCAACGGTGCCGATGGCGTTGGCTTGTTGCGCACCGAATTTCTCTTCGTCGACCGCCACACCGCCCCCGACGAAGAAGAGCAGCGCCAGGCCTATCAAGCCGTGCTCGAGGCCATGGGCGACAAACCGGTGATCATTCGCACCATCGACGTGGGCGGTGACAAGCAACTGGACTACCTGCCCCTGCCGAGCGAAGCCAACCCGGTACTGGGCCTGCGCGGCATTCGCCTGGCCCAGGTGCGACCGGATCTGCTCGACCAGCAACTGCGCGCCTTGCTGCAAACCCGTCCGCTGGACCGCTGCCGGATCCTGTTGCCCATGGTCACCGAAGTCGACGAACTGCTGCACATCCGCAAACGCCTCGATGCCCTTGGCTCTGAACTGGGCCTGGGCGAACGCCCGCAACTGGGGGTGATGATCGAAGTGCCGGCCGCCGCGTTGCTGGCCGAACAATTGGCCGAACATGCGGATTTCCTGTCCATCGGCACCAATGACCTGTCGCAATACACCCTGGCCATGGACCGCGACCACGCCGGCCTCGCCGCCCGGGTCGATGCCCTGCACCCCGCGTTGCTGCGGCTGATCGCCCAGACCTGCGCCGGTGCCGCCAAGCATGGGCGTTGGGTCGGCGTGTGCGGGGCCCTGGCCTCGGACCCGTTGGCCACGCCTGTACTGATCGGCCTGGGTGTACGGGAACTGTCGGTCAGCCCGCCGCAGATCGGCGAAATCAAGGACCGCGTGCGCCACCTCGACGCCGCGCAATGCGCTCGCTTGAGCAACGAACTGCTGAACCTGGGCAGCGCACTCGCGGTACGCCGTGCCTGCCATCGACACTGGCCCCTGGGCTGAGCCACTTCGAAGAACAATAAAGGGAGAGACGCCATGTACCAGCATTTCATCGAAGGGCTGCAACGCCTCGGCCGGGCACTGATGCTGCCCATCGCGATCCTGCCCATCGCCGGCCTGTTGCTGCGCCTGGGCGACACCGATCTCTTGGACATCGCCATCATCCACGATGCCGGCCAGGCGATTTTCGCCAACCTGGCGATGATCTTCGCCATCGGCATCGCCGTGGGCTTCGCCCGGGACAACAACGGTACGGCGGGGTTGGCCGGAGCCATCGGCTACCTGGTGATGATCGCGACCCTGAAGGTGCTCGATGCCAGCATCAACATGGGCATGCTCGCCGGGATCATCAGCGGCCTGCTGGCGGGGGCGCTGTACAACCGCTTCAAGGACATCAAGCTGCCGGAGTACCTGGCGTTCTTTGGTGGCCGGCGCTTCGTGCCGATTGTCACCGGCTTCAGCGCCGTCGGGCTGGGCGTGGTGTTCGGCCTTATCTGGCCACCGATCCAGCAGGGTATCAACGGTTTCGGCGCCTTGCTGATGGAAAGCGGCAGTTTCGGCGCCTTCGTGTTCGGGGTGTTCAACCGATTGCTGATCGTTACCGGCCTGCACCACATCCTCAATAACATGGCCTGGTTCATCTTCGGCAGTTTCACCGACCCCGCCACCGGTGCGGTGGTCACCGGTGACCTGAGCCGTTATTTCGCCGGCGACCCCAAGGGCGGCCAGTTCATGACCGGCATGTTCCCGGTGATGCTCTTCGGCCTGCCCGCCGCGTGCCTGGCGATGTACCGCAACGCCTTGCCCCAGCGGCGCAAGGTCATGGGTGGGATCCTGCTGTCCATGGCGCTGACCTCGTTTCTGACCGGTGTCACCGAGCCGATCGAATTCGCCTTCATGTTCCTCGCGCCCTTGTTGTTCCTGGTCCACGCGCTGCTCACCGGTGTGTCGATGGCCGTGACCAATCTGCTGGGCATTCACCTGGGCTTTACCTTCTCCGGCGGCTTCATCGACATGGTCCTGGGCTGGGGCAAATCCACCAACGGCTGGTTGGTCGTCCCGGTGGGCCTGGCCTACGCGGCAATCTATTACCTGGTGTTCGACTTCTGCATCCGCCGCTTCGACCTGAAGACCCCGGGGCGTGAAGAGGTACCGGCAGGCGACAAACCGGCCATCGCCGAAAACCAGCGGGCCGCGGCCTACATCCAGGCCTTGGGCGGCGCAGATAACCTGATCACCATCGGTGCCTGCACCACGCGCTTGCGGCTGGACATGGTGGATCGCAACAAGGCCTCCGACGCCCAGCTCAAGGCCCTCGGCGCCATGGCCGTGGTGCGCCCCGGTAACGGCGGGAGCCTGCAGGTGGTGGTGGGGCCGATGGCCGACAGCATTGCCGATGAAATCCGCCTGGCGGTGCCCTCCTCCCTTCGCCCGGTCACCGCACCGGTGCCGAATGCCCCTGCACCGACGACGCCTGCCGCCCTTTCCAGCACCGAGGCGCAACAATGGCTGGCCGCCCTCGGAGGCCAGGACAACGTCCTGCAACTCGAGTGCGTGGCGACGAGCCGGCTACGGGTGCGGCTGGCCGATGACAAGGGCTTGTCGGAAAGCCGGCTCAAAGGGCTGGGGTGTCAGGGTATGAGCCCGTTGGAGGGTGGCGTCTGGCACTTGCTGCTGGGGGAGAAGGCGCCGCGGTTATGGCAGGCATTGGACGGCCTGGCGCATGGCCGCAAGGTCGATGCCGGGGCCTAGTGTTCTACCGGGATTTTTGTATTCGTCTTTCGATTTATCGCGAGCAAGCTCGCTCCCACAGTGGCTGGGTGTTGTTCACAAAACCTGTGATCGACACCTGCCTCCTGTGGGAGCGAGCTTGCTCGCGATGAGGCCGGTACTTATTGCATCAAGTCCGAGCCTGTACCCAACCGAAAAGTTATCTAGCGCGAACCCTCGACAAAACCCTCGATTAAAGGTCATCGACCAAGAGCCAGCAACTGTCAGAAATAACAGGTAACGGATAATTCCGACCAGTAACAGCCAACAAACAAATGCTGATATTCGCGGTCGCTTCCAACTGAGATGCTTGTTACAAAATAAGATCTTACAGCCCAGCACAGTCATCTATTCTCACTCTCACGCAGTGAACCGAGGCACACCCCAGCGTTGCCTTGGCACTGAGCAATCGACAATTAAACTGTCAATTCGAAGAATAGGTCGTAATGAAGTATGTGATTCGATTGGCATCCTCGTTTCAGGAGAGGTGTCCACATCATGAGTAGAAGCAGCGGTTTTATACGGGCGGCGACTGTCGCCATGGTATTGGCAGGCACCTGGCAAGCGAACCCCAATGCGTGGGCAACGACCCAGGACTCGGCGCGGAAGGATGAACCTTGGTACCAGGCCTGGCTCCAGGTCACGGCGGATCCCAGCGTGGATATCCGCAAGACCCAACCCTTATTGCGCTGGCGGACCGACCTGGACACGCTCTATCGGGGAGACACCACCAATCAAGGCCTCGAGGCCTTCCGGGACGGCTTGCTGCCCAAATCCGTGACCTTCCCCGAGGACACATGGATGTACAACTGGTTCAAGCACGGGGCCGGGGCCCAGCGCTCGGTCTACAGCAGTACCACGCGCAGCCAGCGTATCGCCCAGAGCTTCGCCAACGAATGGGTATTCGAATTCAAGGCCCCCCATGGCATCGACCAACAGGAATCGGGGGGACCTATTATCGGCGAGGAAGAGATCAGCTACCCCGGCGGGGTCAAAGGGCACTTTATCAAGCAGGCCTGCAAGAAAACCGACCTGGCCGATTGCATCGCCAACCCGGACTATCGCGAACCCTCCGGTCACGAGACGATGCTGGAAGTCGCAGCGACGCCCATCGATTGGAGCAAGATCACCCCGCCAGAAGGCCTGGCCTGGGTGACGAACAAGGAATCACTCTGGGCGGTGGGTTCCTCGAGGATCAACCCAGTGCAAGGAGCGGACGCACTTGCCCGTGGGTTACGGGCAAAAAACTCGCAACCACCGGTCTTGCGCTGGGCGAGCAGCCCGGAGTCTCCTTCCATTCAATCGGTCGTCGTGGCGTTTCGTGACTATAGCGACGCCAAGATCTGGGCGGTCACGGAAGCGGCAGACGGCGGCTGGGTGTATGAGGTCAGGCCCAACAGTGTGGCGGTGGATCTGTCAGGGGAGAATACCGGCAACCGTCCAGGCGCCTTCGCATTCATTGGCGGCATCAAGGGCGGGCTATTGATGAATGCTCGCCGGTTCGAGAAAGGCGTGGGTGAACCGGTCGAGTGCATCGGCATTGAAAAAGAAGCTTGCCGCCTCGAGAACCGGCATCAGTAGACAGACCAGGACGATCCCGTGTGGGAGCGGGCTTGCTCGCGAAGAGGCCAGTACATCCAACATCAATGCAAGCTGACCCGACGCCTTCGCGGGCAAGCCCGCTCCCA
>NZ_JACNDD010000208.1:0-9269 GCF_017351395.1 Pseudomonas sp. FW305-28 | reverse complement strand
TCCTTGGGCTCTACCAACCAGGGCGGTGCCGGTGGCGGCTTCTTCAACATCGGTGGCCGTGGCGGCTCCGCGACCGGCGGTACCGGCGGCGCTGTCTATGCCGGCTACAGCACCGGTTCCTCCGGTGGCACGGCCAGCAGCGGTGGGTTGTCCATCGGCGGCGGCGGTGGTGGCGACGGCTATAACGACATCGGTGGTGCCGGCGGTGGCGCGGTTGGCGGTATCTACAACGACACGGGCGCAACCCTGCGGATCATCGGTAACTCGGTCATCTCCAACAACATCGGAGCGGGCGGTGGTGGCGGTGGCGGCGGTGCCGGTGGTGGCTACACCCAGGCGGGCGGCGCCGGTGGCGTGGGTGTCGGTGCTATCTGGAACAAGGGTTCGATCCTGATCACCGCGGCCAACTTCGCGGCCCTGGCCGGCAACGTCGGCGGCAGCGGCACTGGTGGAACGAGTGCCGGCACGGCAGGTGTCTCGCCGAGTTCGGTGGCCAACGTCTATGGCGATGGCGGTACCATCAATACCAACTATGTGCCGGACGAAACGCCGCCCACCGCGACCGTCGTCGTAGCCAACACCAACCTGAATTCTGGCGGCACGTCGCAGGTAACCATTACCTTCTCCGAGGCAGTCACGGGACTGACCGCGGCGGACCTGACCGTGCAGAACGGCACCGTCGGCACGCTGACCAGCGGCGACGGCGGTGTCACCTGGACCGGCACGCTGACGGCGGCAAGCAATATCGCCGATACCACCAACATCATTACCTTGAACAACACCGGTGTGGCGGACCTCGCCGGTAACGCCGGCGTGGGCACCACCGATTCGAACAATTACGTGGTCAACGACACCGTGGCACCGACGGCGTCCATCGTGGTATCTGACACGGCCCTCAGGAGCGGCGAAACCTCACTGGTGACCATCACCTTCTCCGAGGCGGTCAGCGGGTTGACCACGGCTGACCTGACGGTGGCCAATGGCACCCTCAGCGGCCTGAGCAGCAGTGACGGCGGTATCACCTGGACAGCAACCCTGACACCCGACGCCGCTGTCACCGACACCACCAATCTGGTGGTGCTGAACAATACCGGTGTCGCAGACCTGAGTGGCAATGCCGGTGTCGGCACCACCAACTCCAACAACTACGCTATCGACACCCTGCGCCCGACGGCCACTATCGTGGTCGCCGACACGGCGCTGAGCGCCGGTGAAACGTCCTTGGTGACCATTACCTTCAACGAGGCGGTGAGCGGTTTCACCGTCGCAGACCTGACGGTGGCCAACGGTATAGTTACCGGGCTGAGCACCAGCGACGGTGGTATCACCTGGACCGCAACCCTGACACCTGACGCCGCTATCACCGACACCACCAATCTGGTGGTGCTGAACAACAGCGGCGTTGCCGACCTGTCCGGCAACGTCGGTACCGGCACCACCGACTCGAACAACTACGCCATCGACACCCTGCGCCCGACCGCCACGATCGTGGTGGCCGACAACGCCCTGAACATCGGTGAAACCTCCCTGGTGACGATTACCTTCAGCGAGGCGGTGACGGGTTTCACCCTGGCCGACCTGACCGTTGCCAACGGTTCTCTGAGCGGACTAAGCAGCAGCGACGGTGGCATCACCTGGACCGCGACGCTCACCCCAAGTGCTAGCACCACGGACGCCACCAACCTGATTGTCCTGGCCAATACCGGCGTACTGGACGCGGCCGGTAACGCTGGCACCGGCACCACCAGCTCCAACAACTATGCCGTCGACACCGCGCGCCCGACCGCGACCATCGTCGTCGCCGATAACGCCCTGAGGGTCGGCGAAACGTCCCTGGTGACCATCACCTTCAACGAAGCAGTGACCGGTTTAACCACCGCCGACCTGACGGTCGCCAACGGCACCCTGACCGGGCTGAGCACCAGCGACGGCGGTATCACCTGGACCGCGACACTGACCCCGAGCGCCAGTACCAGCGACGCCACCAACCTGATCACCCTGGATAACACCGGCGTGGCGGACGCTGCCGGCAACGCCGGCAGCGGTACCACCGACTCCAACAACTACGCCATCGACACGGCGCGCCCCACCGCCACCATCGTCGTCGCCGATACCGCCGTCGCCCTAGGCGAAACCTCGGTGGTGACCATCACCTTCAACGAGGCGGTGACCGGCTTCACTCTGGCTGATCTGACGGTCGCCAACGGCAGCCTGAGCGGGCTGAGCACCAGCGACAACATCACCTACACCGCGACCTTCACCCCGAGCGTTGGCACCAGCGATGCCACCAACCTGATCACGCTGAACAACACGGGCGTCGTGGATGGGGCGGGCAACGCTGGCACCGGCACCACCGACTCCAACAACTACGTCGTCGACACGCTGCGCCCCACCGCGACCATCGTGGTGGCCGACAACGCGCTGAGCGTCGGCGAAACGTCGCTGGTGACCATTACGTTCTCCGAGGCGGTCAGCGGTTTCGACAATTCGGACCTGATCGTGGCCAATGGCACCCTGAGCGCCGTCAGCAGCAGCGATGGCGGCATCACCTGGACCGCCACGTTCACCCCGGCCCTGGGGGTCAGCGACACTTCCAACGTCATCACCCTGAACAACACCGGCGTCAGCGATGCCGCGGGCAATACCGGCACCGGCACGACCAACTCCAACAACTACCAGGTCGACACCAACGTACCGACGGCGACTATCGTGATTGCCGATACCAGCTTGAGCATCGGCGAGACTTCAGTGGTTACCGTGACCTTCAACTCGGCGGTCAGTGGGTTCGACAATGCAGACCTGACCGTCAGCAACGGTACCCTGAGCACCATGATCAGCACCGACGGCGGCGTCACCTGGACGGCCACGTTCACGCCGAGTGCGAGCATTTCCGATACCAGCAACGTGATCACCCTGGACAATACCGGCTTGATCAACGGCGCGGGCAACGCAGGTGTCGGCACCACCGATTCCAACAACTACGCGGTCGACACCGTGCGCCCCACCGCGACTATCGTGGTGGCCGACCCAACCGTCGCCATTGGCGAAACCTCGCTGGTGACCATTACCTTCAGCGAGGCCGTAACGAGCTTCACCCTGGCTGACCTGACCGTGAGCAATGGTTCCCTGAGCGGGCTGAGCACCAGCGACAACATTACCTTCACCGCGACCTTCACCCCGAGTGCGGGAGTCAGCGACAGTAGCAACCTGATCAGCCTGAACAGTGGTTCGATCGCCGATGTGGCGGGCAACATCAACACCGGCACGGCGGATTCGAACAACTACGTTGTCGATACCCTGCGTCCGACTGCGACCATCGTAATGTCCGATAGCAACCTCAGCGTCGGTGAAACTTCACTGGTGACCATCACCTTCAGCGAGGCGGTCAGCGGTTTCGACAATTCGGACCTGAGCGTGGCCAACGGCACCCTGAGCGCCGTGAGCAGCAGCGATGGCGGCATCACCTGGACGGCGATCTTCACCCCGGCCACCGGCACGCGGGACGCCACCAACCTGATCGTCCTGAACAACAGCGGCGTGAGCGACGCGGCCGGCAACGCCGGTACCGGCACCAGCAACTCCGCCAACTACACCGTCGATACCCAAGTGCCGACGGCGACCATCGTGGTGGCCGATACGTCCCTGAGCATCGGTGAAACCAGCCAGGTGACCATCACCTTCAACGAAGCGGTGAGCGGTTTCGACAACAGCGACCTGACCGTCAGCAACGGCACGCTGAGCAACGTGTCGTCCTCCGACGGCGGCGTCACGTGGACGGCCACGTTCACACCGAGTGCGAGCATTGCCGATACCAGCAACCTGATCACCCTGGACAATACCGGTGTCGTCAACGTCTCAGGCAACGCTGGCGTCGGCACCACCGATTCGAACAACTACGCGATCGACACCGTGCGCCCGACCGCGACCATCGTCGTCGCCGACACCGCCATCGCCGCGGGCGAGACCTCGCTGGTGACCATCACCTTCAGCGAGGCCGTGACGGGCTTCACCACTGCCGACCTGACAGTCGCCAACGGGACCCTCAGTGGGCTGAGCAGCAATGACGGCGGCATTACCTGGACCGCGACCTTCACGCCTGCCGCTGGCATCACTGACTCCAGCAACCTCATCACCCTCGCCAATGGCGGCGTCGCCGACCTGGCGGGCAACGTCGGCAGCGGCACCACCGATTCGAACAACTACAGCGTCGACAGCCAGCGTCCGACCGCCACCATCGTGCTGAGCGATTCGGTGCTGAAGCCGGGTGAAACCGCCCAGGTGACCATCACCTTCAGCGAGGCGGTAACCGGCTTCAGCAACGCTGACCTGAGTGTGGCCAACGGCACCCTGAGCGCCGTCAGCAGCAGCGATGGCGGCCTGACCTGGACCGCGACGTTCACACCAACCCTGGGCGTGACCGACGCCACCAACCTGATCAGCCTGGATAACACCGGCGTAAGCGATGCGGCTGGCAACACCGGGACAGGTACCACCGATTCGGCCAACTATGCGGTCGAGACGCAGGTACCGACTGCCACGATCGTGGTGGCTGACAGTGCCCTGCAAATAGGGGAAACCTCACAGGTCACCATAACCTTCTCGGAAGCGGTCAGCGGTTTCGACAACACTGACCTGAGCGTGAGCAACGGCACGCTGAGCAACGTCTCGTCCTCCGATGGCGGCGTGACCTGGACGGCGACGTTCACCCCGAGCGCGAGCATTACCGACACCAGTAACCTGATCACCCTGGACACCAGCGGCGTGGTCAACGCCTCGGGCAACAGTGGTGTCGGCGTGGTGAGCTCCAACAACTACGCGATCGACACGGCCCGTCCTGGCGCGACCATCTCCCTGGGCGATACCACCCTGGGCATCGGCCAGAGCACCACCGTGACCATCACCTTCACCGAGGCGGTGTCAGGTTTCGACTTGTCGGACCTGAGCGTGGCCAATGGCGTGCTGTCCAACCTCGCCAGCAGCGACGGCGGCCTGACCTGGACCGCGACCCTGACGCCCACCGCGGGCGTCAGCGATGCCACCAACCTGATCCTGCTGGACACTGGCAACGTGCAGGACCTCGCCGGCAACGTCGGGGCAGGCATTGCGATCTCCAGCAACTACGCACTCGATGCCTCCCGGCCGACAGCGACCATCGTGGTGGCCGATCCGAACCTGACCGTGGGCGAGACGACCCAGGTCACCATCACCTTCAGCGAGGCGGTGAGCAATTTCGATCTGTCGGACCTCAGCGTCACCAACGGCGAGCTGACCAACTTGACCAGCAGCGACGGCGGCAGGACCTGGACCGCGACGTTCACGCCCACGGTGAATCTCACTGACCCGAGCAATTTCATTGCCCTGGACACCAGCAACGTCAACGACCTGAGCGGCAACACCGGGGCCAGCGTGGCGGTGTCCAATAACTATGCGATCAACACCGTGGTACCCAACGATGTGAAGCCGCCGCCGGAGTTCCTGACGTCCGACCCGGTCACGGTTACCCCGCCGTCCGAGGTGCCGCTGCAACCGATCGTCTTTACCCCGCCGACCGGCAACCTCGGTTCGCCGCTGGGCTTCCCGCCGCTGTTCGAGCAGCGGGACGTGGGCGGTGGCCTCAAGCCGATTGGGGATATTTTCATCAACCGGGGCCAACTGGCGCCTAGCTATATCGCTCAGGTGTTCAGCAACGATGCCTCTGGCGATGGTTCTGGCCAGGGGTTCCTGGGCTTTGGCGGGGGCGATGGCGGGGTGTTCGGCAGCAGCACGCTTTCGACCCTGTTCACCCAGGACTCCGCTTCCGAGGGCGACTCGATGGATGCCTTCGGCAGCCAGTCGATGCAGGGTGGCGATGTGTCCCAAGGGCTGCGCGGAATGTTCGGCGCACCGACCTTGGGCCAGCAGCTGCAACAGCTCAAGGATACTGAACAAGGTCAGGTCGACAGCTTGGCAACGGCGTTACGACAGGTCGGCATCAGCCAGGCGCAGGCCTGAATTCTAAAAAATATTGGGGCAGCCAGGGGCAATCCAGGGAATGAATAGAAGTCAGAAGTTATTCGGTATGAGTTTGCTGGCGCTGGTGGTGAGTGGATGTGCGGTCACCAGCGAGCCGATCGATCGCAGCGTCAGCGAACAGCGCGCTCGAACCGATCTGCAGAATATGTACAAGGATCAGGAGCCGCTGAGCGGCCCACTGACCTTGCACCAGGCCATGGCCCGGGCGGTGAAGTACAACCTCGAAGGTCGCTTGAAGATCATGGAGGAGGCCCTGGCCAAGCGTCAGCTGGACCTGGCCAGTTTCGACATGCTGCCACGCATGGCCCTGGACGCCGGGTATGTGGGCCGCAACAACGTCAACGCCTCCAGCAGCCAGAGCGTGGAAACCGGTACCCAGTCCCTGGAACCGTCGACCTCCCAGGACCGTGACCGTGAAGTGGCGGACCTGACCATGGTCTGGAACGTGCTCGATTTCGGTGTCAGCTACATCAGTGCCAAGCAGGCCGGGGACCAGCGCCTGATCGTGCAGGAACGCCGGCGCAAGGTGATCAACACCATCGTCCAGGACGTGCGTTCGGCCTACTGGCGCGCCATGGCCGCCGAGCGCCTGCTCAAGCAGATCGACAGCCTGATGGCCCGGGTCGACGCGGCGCGTGGCAACAGCCAGAACATGAGCGAGCAGCGCATCGGCGACCCGGTGCAGGCCCTGGGTTACCAGCGCTCGCTGATCCAGGCCACCCGCCAGCTTGAAGAGCAGCGCCGGGCGTTGTCCCTGGCCAAGACCGAACTGGCGACCCTGATCAACTTGCCCCTGGGCACCGAGCTGACCCTGGCGACCCAGGATGAATACACCATCCCGGAACTCAAGGTCGACCTGGCCCGTCTCGAACAGGAAGCCCTGGCCAGCCGCCCGGAACTGCGCGAGCAGGATTACCAGACCCGCATCACCGCCGCCGAAACCCGCAAGGCCATGCTGCGCCTGCTGCCGGGCCTGGAGTTTTCCGCCGGCGGGCATTACGACAGCAACTCGTTCCTGGTGGAGCAGGGCTGGGCCGACTATGGTGTGAAAGTCACCTGGAACCTGTTCAACGTGATCTCCGCCCCGGCGGCCATCGACGTGGCCAAGGCCGGTGAAGAAGTCGCGTCGGCGCGGCGCCAGGCGATGTCGATTGCCGTGCTGGCGCAGTTGTACGTCGCCAACGCCAACTATCGCGAAGCCCTGCGCCAGTTCAAGACCAGCCAGCAACTGTCGGACATCGACGGGCAGATCGTTGGCCAGTTGCGCAGCCGTCACCAGGCCGCAGGCATTGGCGAACTGGACCTGATCCAGGGCGAACTGAACACCCTGCAGGCTGATCTGCGCCGGGACCTGGCTTATGCCGACCTGCGCAACGCCTACGGTCAGATCTTCGCCAGCGCCGGCCTCGATCCAATGCCGAACGAAGTGCAATCGACCGCAGTGCAATCGATCGCTACGGCGCTGGCGAACCGCGAAGCGGCCTGGGCCCAAGGGAACATCAACGTGCCAATGGCCGCCGTGCCCCAGTAACGGGCCTTGGGCATGACGCGCCCGGCGTTTTCCCGGCTGCCGGTGGCGGTGAACCTGCCGTTGCTGTTGCAGGCACTGGCGGCCATTGACGACGCGCGCTGGCAAGGGCATTTCAACAGTGCCTATTACAGCGGCGACTGGAGCGGGGTGGCGCTGATTTCGGCGGCGGATGCCGTCACCGAGCTGTCGCCCGGGCGCGGTCAGCCAAGTCAGCGTGCGCCTTGGCTAGCGGACGGTCGCTGGCGTGAGGCGTTGCGCGACTGGCCCCTGGAGATCGTCTCGGCCCGGCTGCTGCGGCTGGGGCCTGGTGGGTGCATTCACGAGCATCGTGACTACGATCTGGGCGGGCCGGACGCCGACCTACGCCTGCACGTTCCGTTGCTCAGCCCACCTGACGTGGACTTTTTCCTGGATGAACAAATCATTCCGCTGACGGCCGGCGAGTGCTGGTTTCTCGACCTGGCGCGGCCTCACCGGGTGGTTAACCGAAGTGCTCATTCGCGGGTTCATCTGGTGCTCGATTGTCGCCCCGGGCCGTGGCTGGCCCAGCAGATTACCGATGGGCTGCCCACCACGCCCGCCGCGGGCGTCAGGCAAAGCGACTTCGCCCGTTTTCAGCAGCGTGTGGAAAGCGATCCTGAACTCGCCCGTACCTTGCAGAGCCTGCACGACCTCGACGCTTTCATTGAGTCCAGCCTGGCGCTGGGGGCCGAACGAGGGCTTCATTTCACCCGGGAAGAATTGCGGGCCGCGATGCGCAACGGTCGCCAGCAGTGGAGAAACCCGTGGAAGACCTGAACCTGCACGGTTGGTTGCCGATCCGCCTCTGGCAAGAGGCCGGACAGTGGTGGGTCGATTGGTGCTGGTTCGGCGACGCGCGACTGTCACAGCCGTTCTTTGGCGATGCGGTGGAAGACGCCCTGCGCCTGCCCTTCAACCAGGCGTTCCGCCGCCGGACGCCCTTGGGCGCACTCAGTCAGTGGCAACGACAATCCCCGGGACTTGAGCCCAGCGCATTCATTTTCCATGCCTCCCGTTGTGGCTCGACATTGATCAGCCAGATGCTCGCGCAGTTGGACGACCATATCGTTATCTCGGAACCGCCACCGCTGGATACGCTGCTGCGCAGTGATTTGCCAGCGGCCGAGCGGTGTGTGGCACTCAAGGGCTTGATGTCGGCCTACGGGCAGCGCCGCCGAGGTGTGGAGCAACGCCTGGTGGTCAAGCTCGACGCCTGGAACATCGGTGAACTGCCGCTGCTGCGTGAGTGCTTTCCCGACACACCCTGGCTGTTCGTGTACCGCGACCCCTTGGAAATTTCGGTCTCCCACCTGCGGCGTCCCGGCATGCACATGGTGCCGGGGATGATCGGGGCGACGGTCCTGGACGATGGATTGTCGTTCGGCAGCCAGGAAGATTTCATCCCGCGGCGGGTGGGGCGGCTGTTGGGAGCCGGTCTGGAACACTGCCGGGCATTGGCTGGGATGGCGGTCAACTACACCGAACTGCCCGAGGCGATGACGGGCAGGTTGGCGGCGTTTTTCGGCCTCGATGATAAGCAATGCGAGCAAGTGTTCGCCACGGTGGGGCAGCATGCCAAGCAGCCGGCACAGGCGTTTGTCGGCGACAGCGAGGACAAGCGCCGGGAGGCTTCGGCGCTGTTGCGGGAGCGGGTCCTGCGCTGGGCGCAGGGGCCTTACGAAGCGCTCGAGTGTCTGAGAAGGTC
>NZ_JACNDD010000207.1:0-9284 GCF_017351395.1 Pseudomonas sp. FW305-28 | reverse complement strand
GTCAGGGCCAGCGACGCTGAGTTAGCGCCAGAACGGCTTGCTCAGCTCTTCGTAGCGTTGTGCTTCGCTGATACCGGCATCAGCCAGCAGGCGCGAATCCAGACGAGCCAGTTGGTGACGGCTGGCGATGCGGCGCTGCCACAACATCAGGTTGGCGATAACGCGAAGAGGCAGGGAAGCCTGGTTTTTTTCAGCTTTGTCTTCGAAAAACAGCTCGGAACTGAGTGTACGTTCCATGGTTGACATCCTTCCGCTTGTGGCGGGATTAGGTAGTGGTTTGACTGGTGCCCATGATCCTCTCGTTTGGCCAGTCTCTCTAGATACAGTTCACCTGTATTGTGAGAGACCAGTTAACTGTTAAAGAGCGGTGTACTGGTCAATATTGAGGCAACTGTACCTGTCTGCACGATGTTGGTGCATTTTTGCGTGTTGGGGGTAGCTTTGTGGGAAAAGACTGTAAGAAAATACCGGTACAGCAGTACAGTTTTTGACGGATAAGGCTTGAATGACGGTCTTCAACCAAAACTGTATTTGCGATAACGGTGATCCAGCTGTATCAGACGGCCAACATGCGCCCGGTTTCTTCGAGGTTCAGGTGCCAACTCAGTGCATCGCGCAGGATATGCGGGGTATGTCCGCCCAAGGCGCACGCGGCGTCGAAATACTCATTCAAGGCTTGGTGGTAGGTGGGGTGCACGCAATTGTCGATGATCACTCGCGCGCGTTCCCTTGGCGCCAGGCCCCGCAGGTCGGCCAGACCGATCTCGGTGACCAGGATGTCGACGTCATGTTCGGTATGGTCCACATGGCTGACCATCGGCACGACGCTGGAAATGGCCCCACCCTTGGCAATCGACTTGGTGACGAAAATCGCCAGGTGGGCATTGCGGGCGAAATCCCCCGAGCCGCCGATGCCATTCATCATCCGCGTGCCGCAGACATGGGTGGAATTGACGTTGCCGTACAAGTCGAACTCCAGTGCGGTGTTGATAGCAATGATGCCCAGGCGACGCACGACCTCGGGATGGTTGGAGATCTCTTGTGGGCGCAGGACCAGCTTGTCCTTGTACCTTTCCAGGTTGCCAAACACATCGGCATTACGTCGATCCGACAGCGTGATCGAGCTGCCGGAGGCGAAACTCAGCTTGCCGGCGTCGATGAGGTCAAATGTCGAGTCCTGCAAAACCTCGGAATACATGGTCAGGTCTTCGAACGGGGAATCGATCAGCCCGCACATCACGGCATTGGCGATGTTGCCGATACCAGCCTGCAACGGCCCGAGCTTGTTGGTCATGCGTCCGGCCGAAACCTCCTGCTTGAAGAAATCGATCAGGTGATCGGCAATGGCCTGGGTGTCGCTGTCCGGTGGCGCGACGGTCGAAGGCGAGTCGCCTTGGTTGGTAATGACAATGGCGGCGATTTTTTCCGGCGGGATCGCAATGGCGGGGCTGCCAATACGGTCGTCGACTTTCACCAGGGGAATGGGTGTACGGGTGGGGCGATAGGTCGGGATATAGATGTCGTGCAGCCCTTCCAGATTCGGGTTGTGAGCCAGGTTGATCTCGACGATCACTTGTCGGGCGAAAATGGCGAAGCTGGCTGAATTACCCACCGATGTGGTGGGTACGATATGTCCCTGCTCGGTAATGGCCACGGCTTCGATCACGGCAATATCGGGCAGTTTGAGCTGGCCGTTGCGCAGTTGCTCGACAGTTTCCGAGAGATGTTGATCGATGAACATCACCTTGCCTGCGTTGATCGCCTTGCGCAGCGTGCTGTCGACCTGGAACGGCATGCGTCGCGCCAGTACGCCGGCTTCGGTGAGCTCCTTGTCGAGGTCATTGCCCAGGCTTGCACCGGTCATCAGGCTTATTTTCAGCGGGGTGACCTTGGCGCGTTCAGCCAGGGCATGGGGCACTGCTTTCGCTTCTCCGGCGCGGGTAAAGCCGCTCATGCCGACGGTCATGCCGTCCTGAATCAACAAGGCTGCTTCGGCAGCGCTCATCACTTTATTCAATAACGAAGGCAAGCGGATGCGATCACGGTACATAGGTGGTTATCTCGGGCTGGAAAGCAAGATGCGCAGTCTAGTGAATTAGCGCTGTGCCCGACCCGCTACAAAGGTCGCATTTCAGGCGTCTATTACGAGGGTCTCAGGCAAAACATCATTACCGGATCGGTAACATTTTGCCTTGATACAAATCAAAACGCCCCGACAGGTCGGGGCGTTTTGGGTGAAGCGGCGAGGTTATTCCACCGCTTTGACCATGTCTTCGATGACCTTCTTGGCGTCACCGAACACCATCATGGTCTTGTCGAGATAGAACAGCTCGTTGTCCAGGCCCGCATAGCCGCTGGCCATCGAGCGTTTGTTGACGATGATGGTCTTGGCCTTGAACGCTTCGAGGATCGGCATGCCGGCAATCGGCGACTTCGGATCGTTCTTCGCCGCCGGGTTTACCACGTCGTTGGCGCCCAGCACCAGCACCACGTCGGCCTGGCCGAACTCGGAGTTGATGTCTTCCATTTCGAACACCTGGTCGTAAGGCACTTCGGCCTCGGCCAGCAGGACGTTCATGTGTCCAGGCATGCGACCGGCCACCGGGTGGATCGCGTATTTAACGGTCACGCCGCGATGGGTCAGCTTCTCGGTCAGTTCTTTCAGCGCGTGCTGCGCCCGGGCCACCGCCAGGCCATAGCCCGGCACGATGATCACGGTATCGGCGTTGGTCAGCAGGAAAGTCGCGTCGTCAGCCGAGCCGGATTTCACCGGACGGGCTTCTTTGGAGCCAGCCGGGCCAGCAGCATCTGCGGTATTGCCGAAACCACCGAGCAGCACGTTGAAGAACGAACGGTTCATCGCCTTGCACATGATGTACGAGAGGATCGCACCGCTCGAGCCCACCAGCGAGCCGGCAATGATCAGCATCGAGTTGTTCAGCGAGAAGCCGATACCCGCTGCGGCCCAACCGGAATAGCTGTTGAGCATCGACACCACTACCGGCATGTCCGCGCCGCCGATCGGGATGATGATCAGCACGCCCAGGACAAAGGCCAGGGCCAGCATCAAGGCGAACGCGCCGAGGTTGCCGGTGAACATGAACATCAGGCCCAGGCCCAGCGTGGCAAGGCCCAGGATCAGGTTGAGCTTGTGCTGGCCACCAAACTGTACTGGTGCGCCCTGGAACAGACGGAACTTGTACTTGCCCGAGAGCTTGCCGAATGCGATCACCGAACCGGAGAAGGTGATTGCACCAATGGCTGCGCCGAGGAACAGCTCCAGACGGTTACCGGCTGGAATCGAATCACCCAATTGCTTGACGATACCCAGGGACTGCGGCTCGACGACAGCCGCGATGGCAATGAACACCGCCGCCAGGCCGATCATGCTGTGCATGAACGCCACCAGTTCCGGCATCTTGGTCATTTCGACGCGCTTGGCCATGATCGAGCCGGCGGTACCGCCGACCAGCAGGCCGACGATCACGTAGCCGATGCCGGCGGTCGCCAGTTCGGCCCCCAGTTTGTAGATGAGGCCCACAGTGGTCAGCACCGCCAGCGCCATGCCGAGCATGCCGAACAGGTTGCCTCGGCGGGAGGTGGTGGGGTGCGACAGGCCTTTGAGGGCCTGGATGAAGCAGATCGACGCGATCAGATAGAGCGTCGTTACCAGGTTCATGCTCATTACTTGGGCGCCTCTTCTTTTACGGCTTTCGGGGCTTTTTTCTTGAACATCTCAAGCATGCGGCGCGTCACGAGGAAGCCACCGAAGACGTTCACCGCGGCCAGGGCCACGGCGAGGGTGCCCATGGTCTTGCCCAGCGGCGTCACGGTCAGCGCGGCGGCGAGCATGGCGCCGACGATCACGATCGCCGAAATGGCGTTGGTCACCGCCATCAACGGTGTGTGCAGCGCGGGCGTTACGTTCCAGACCACGTGGTAACCGACATAAATCGCCAGCACGAAGATGATCAGGTTGTAGATACCGGGGGAGATAAGCTCTTCCATTGTCTGAATCCCTGCTTAGGCGTTTTTGCGGATGACCTGGCCGTCGCGGCACATCAGGCACGCGGCGACGATGTCGTCTTCCAGGTTCACGTCGAACTGACCTTCCTTGGTGAAGACCAGCTTCAGGAAGTCCAGCAGGTTACGGGCATACAGCGCCGACGCGTCGGCTGCGACTTCGCCGGCCAGGTTGGTCGGGCCGCAAATGGTCACGCCATTCTCGATCACGACCTGATCAGCCACGGTCAGCGGGCAGTTACCACCCTGGGCTGCCGCGAGGTCGATGACCACCGAGCCGGGTTTCATCTGCGCGACGGTTTCGGCACTCAGCAACGTCGGTGCCTTGCGGCCCGGAATCAATGCGGTGGTAATGACGATGTCAGCCTGTTTGGCGCGCTCGTGCACGGCTTGGGCCTGGCGTTGCATCCAGCTGGCCGGCATCGGCCGGGCGTAACCGCCGACGCCGACGGCGCACTCGCGCTCTTCGTCGGTCTCGTAAGGCACATCGACGAACTTCGCGCCGAGGGACTCGATTTGCTCCTTGACCGCCGGACGCACATCCGAAGCCTCGATCACCGCGCCCAGGCGCTTGGCCGTGGCGATCGCCTGCAACCCGGCCACGCCCGCGCCGAGAATCAGCACGCGCGCCGCTTTCACGGTACCCGCGGCAGTCATCAGCATCGGCATGAAGCGCGGATAGTAATGGGCGGCCAGCAACACGGCTTTGTAACCGGCGATGTTCGCTTGAGACGACAGCACATCCAGGCTCTGGGCTCGGGAAGTGCGTGGCGCGGCCTCAAGGGCGAAAGCGGTAATGCCGCACTCGGCCAGCTTGGCGATGGTTTCGTTGTTGAACGGATTGAGCATGCCCACCAGAACGGTGCCGCTCTTGATCAGCGTCAGTTCGCTGTCGCTGGGAGCCACCACCTTGAGGATCAGCTCGGCCCCGAATGCATCACTGGCGCTGCCAATGGTTGCGCCCGCTGCCTCATAGGCACTGTCGATAACGCTGGCCTTGATACCGGCGCCGCTTTGAACAGTGACTTTATGGCCTTGGCCGATCAACTTCTTGATGGTTTCCGGGGTAGCAGCAACCCGTGTTTCACCCGTTTGGGTTTCGAGGGGAACACCAATGTGCACGTCAAATCTCCTGCGTGATCTTATTGAGTAAACCCAGGCACTTCGGATGGTGCGGCTGGGGCGGCCGATCAGCACGGTCCCACCAAACCAGGCGGGGCGCGGCATTTTGCAGGCGAAAATTCAGCCCTTCAAGAGATTATGACGGGTGACGGAAAATTAACTACAAGTCACCCTGTGACCGAATGTCGCGATTATCGATCGGCAGCCCTTGTGGGCCGTGCTTTCCAAGGATTCAGGTTCAAATTGACAATTTTTCCCATCGGCCAGATGAATAAGCGCTGATGCGTTGCGTGATATGGCTCGAAGCCATGTATTTAGACGCTTTGGAGACTACTGCACGGGCTTGATAACAGATTGACTGAATGCGACATAAACTTATATCTGTAGCGACTTCTGTTAGTTTACTACCTAAGTCAGTTTTTGTTTTTCTCTTATTAATCAAGAAGATAGTTGTCGGCTTGTTTCACGAGCCAGTCACGAAAAGCCCGAAGGGAGGCGGATTCGACTTTTCGCTCCGGAATCATCAGGTAGTAGGCCTTGATGCTCGACAGCGCATTACGGTTGGCCACGACCAGTCGTTTCTCTGCCAGTTCGCGTTGAATCAAAAAGGGCGGAATCAGCGCGATACCCATGTCGTGCATAGCCGCTTGGGCGAGCATGGAGAATAGTTCATAACGCGGCCCTGTCAGGTCTCGCGCAATATTCAGGTTCTGGGCGTTGAACCACTGGCGCCACGCATATGGACGAGTGGTCTGCTGGAGCAAGGGCAGTTCGGCGATTTCCTCTGGTGTCAGGCCCTTGCGACCGTCTAGCAAGGCGGGGCTGCATACAGGCATCGGATTTTCGCCCATCAGCTTGTGGGATTCGGTACCGGACCAGTCCGCATCGCCAAAATAGATGGCGGCATCAAATTCCGTATCGGCAAAGAGAAAGGGGCGCGTGCGGTTGGTCAGGTTGACGGTGACTTCCGGGTGCTGCTGCTGGAAGTCCTTGAGGCGTGGCAGCAACCATTGGGTGCCGAAGGTCGGAACCACGGCCAGTTCGATCACGTTCGCACCGGTGTGCCCCATCACTGAAAGTGTGTCGCGCTCGACGGCATCCAGTTGGGTGGCAACGCGTCGGCTGTAGGAAAGACCTGCTTCGGTCAGTTTGACGCCGCGGCGCGAGCGTCGGAAAAGCTCCACGCTGAGGAAGTCCTCCAGGCTGGCGATCTGTCGGCAGATAGCGCCTTGCGTGAGAGAAAGCTCCTGCGCCGCCTTGGTAAAGCTTTCATGGCGCGCGGCAGCCTCGAAACTGACCAGGGCGGCGGTGCTGGGGATTTTACGACGCATGTACGTAAGCCTCACTCAATAACTGTGTAAACGGGGTTAATGGCGTTTACGGAGTGAGAAATTAGCACAGGTTAGTGCGTAATCCTCGTTTGCCCTTGTAGGAAACCGCGCCTAGGATCAATCCACGATTTTCATTTAATTGGCGAGGACTCTTTCATGGCCGGTAAAGCGAGCTTCAACTGGATCGATCCGTTGTTGCTGGATCAGCAGCTCACCGAAGAAGAACGCATGATCCGCGACACTGCCGAGCAGTTTGCCCAGCAGAAGCTCGCCCCGCGAGTGCTGGAAGCGTTCCGTCATGAGAAAACCGACCCGGCGATTTTCCGCGAGATGGGTGAAGTCGGCCTGCTGGGGGCAACCATTCCTGAACAGTACGGCGGCAGTGGGTTGAACTACGTCAGCTATGGCCTGATCGCTCGTGAGGTAGAACGGGTCGATTCCGGTTATCGCTCGATGATGAGCGTGCAATCCTCGCTGGTCATGGTGCCGATCAACGAATTCGGGACTGAGGCGCAGAAACAGAAGTATTTGCCGAAGCTGGCGTCCGGTGAATGGATCGGCTGCTTTGGTCTGACTGAGCCGAACCATGGTTCCGATCCGGGTGCAATGATTACTCGTGCGCGCAAGGTGGAAGGCGGCTACAGCCTGACGGGCAGCAAGATGTGGATCACCAACAGCCCGATCGCTGACGTATTTGTCGTCTGGGGTAAGGACGATGCCGGTGATATCCGCGGCTTCGTTCTCGAAAAAGGCTGGAAGGGGCTGAGTGCGCCGGCCATTCATGGCAAGGTCGGGCTGCGCGCCTCGATCACTGGCGAAATCGTCATGGACAACGTATTCGTTCCGGAAGAGAACATCTTCCCGGATGTCCGTGGCCTGAAAGGCCCGTTTACTTGTCTGAACTCGGCACGCTACGGCATCTCCTGGGGCGCCTTGGGGGCCGCTGAATTCTGCTGGCATACCGCACGCCAGTACACGCTGGACCGCCAGCAGTTTGGTCGCCCGCTCGCTGCGAATCAGTTGATCCAGAAGAAACTGGCCGATATGCAGACTGAAATCACGCTGGCCCTGCAGGGATGCCTGCGTCTGGGGCGTATGAAAGACGAGGGCACGGCGGCGGTCGAGATTACCTCGATCATGAAGCGCAACTCCTGCGGCAAGTCCCTGGATATTGCCCGCATGGCGCGGGACATGCTGGGCGGCAACGGTATTTCCGATGAGTTCGGCATCGCGCGTCATCTGGTGAATCTGGAAGTCGTGAACACCTATGAAGGCACGCACGATGTGCATGCGCTGATTTTGGGGCGTGCGCAAACCGGTATCCAGGCGTTCTACTAATAGGAGAACGGTCATGGGCGCGCTTTCGCATCTGCGGGTATTGGATTTATCGAGGGTATTGGCCGGGCCTTGGGCCGGACAGATCCTGGCGGACCTGGGGGCTGATGTCATCAAGGTCGAGCGTCCCGGCAATGGTGACGATACGCGCGCCTGGGGGCCGCCCTTCCTGAAGGATGCCCGAGGCGAGAACACGACCGAGGCCGCTTATTATCTTTCAGCCAATCGCAACAAGCAGTCGGTGACCATCGACTTCACGCGGCCAGAGGGGCAGCGGCTGGTGCGAGAGCTGGCAGCCAAGTCCGACATCCTGATCGAGAACTTCAAGGTGGGCGGCCTGGCGGCGTATGGCTTGGACTATGACTCGCTAAAGGCGATCAATCCGCAATTGATCTATTGCTCGATAACCGGGTTTGGCCAGACCGGCCCTTATGCCAAGCGCGCCGGGTATGACTTCATGATTCAGGGACTGGGGGGCTTGATGAGCCTGACCGGTCGCCCTGAGGGCGATGAGGGTGCGGGGCCGGTGAAGGTAGGGGTCGCGTTGACGGACATCCTCACGGGGCTGTATTCGACCGCTGCCATTCTGGCGGCGTTGGCCCACCGTGATCATGTCGGCGGCGGTCAGCACATCGATATGGCCCTGCTGGATGTTCAAGTGGCTTGCCTGGCCAACCAGGCGATGAACTACCTGACCACGGGCAATGCGCCGAAGCGTTTGGGTAATGCTCATCCGAATATCGTGCCTTATCAGGATTTTCCGACGGCGGATGGCGATTTCATCCTGACGGTGGGTAATGACGGCCAGTTCCGAAAGTTCGCTGAGGTTGCCGGTCAACCGCAGTGGGCTGATGATCCGCGTTTTGCCACTAACAAGGTGCGGGTGGCGAACCGGGCGGTGCTGATTCCGTTGATTCGCCAGGCGACGGTGTTCAAGACCACCGCTGAATGGGTGACTCAGTTGGAGCAGGCGGGTGTGCCGTGTGGGCCTATCAACGACCTGGCCCAGGTGTTTGCCGATCCTCAGGTACAGGCTCGTGGGTTGGCGATGGAATTGCCTCACCTGCTGGCGGGTAAAGTGCCGCAGGTGGCCAGTCCGATTCGACTGTCCGAGACGCCAGTGGAGTATCGCAATGCGCCTCCTTTATTAGGAGAGCATACGTTGGAGGTGCTGCAGCGAGTGTTGGGGTTGGACGAGGCTGCGGTGATGGCGTTCAGAGAGGCTGGGGTGCTGTGAGTCTTCTCTTCTATATAGAGGAGCGTGTTAAAGGGCAAAAGCGGCAGGTTTGCCGGTGCTGCGCAACTTATTGATAGAAAAGCGAAATTAAGGGTTGACGGCAGATTCTGGACGTCTATAATTCGCCCCACTTCCGGCGCAGTCTAAACGGAAAACTCCTTGAGATTCAACGAGTTAAGTAGGTTTCGAAGGTGTAGGGCTTCAGTTCATCGAAGTCCGGAAGGAGCAGGTAGGGC
>NZ_JACNDD010000206.1:0-9299 GCF_017351395.1 Pseudomonas sp. FW305-28 | reverse complement strand
TGTCTTTGCTAGAATCCGCAACGCGCCGCTCACCCGGCGCGTTTTTTTTCGCATCCGGTTCACCCTTTACGAGGGTAGCCACCTGGAGAAACACCCATGACACAACCCATTGTCGTGGCGGCACTGTATAAGTTCGTCACCCTGGAAGATTACGTCGAGCTGCGTGAGCCCTTGCTCAAGGCCATGCTCGACAACGGCATCAAAGGCACGTTGCTGATCGCCGAGGAAGGCATCAACGGCACGGTCTCCGGCACCCGCGAAGGCATCGACGGGCTGCTGGCCTGGCTCAAGAACGATCCGCGCATGATCGACATCGACCATAAAGAGTCGTATTGCGATGAGCAGCCGTTCTACCGCACCAAGGTCAAGCTCAAGAAAGAAATCGTCACCCTTGGCGTCGAAGGCGTGGATCCGAACAAGCAAGTCGGCACCTACGTCGAACCGCAGGACTGGAACGCGCTGATCAGCGACCCGGAAGTGCTGCTGATCGACACCCGCAACGATTATGAAGTGTCCATCGGTACCTTCGAAGGCGCCATCGACCCCAAGACCACCAGCTTTCGCGAGTTCCCCGAGTACATCAAGGCCCACTTCGACCCGGCCAGGCACAAGAAAGTCGCGATGTTCTGCACCGGTGGTATTCGCTGTGAAAAAGCCTCCAGCTACATGCTCGGCCAGGGGTTCGGCGAGGTCTATCACCTCAAGGGCGGCATCCTGAAATACCTCGAAGAGGTCCCTCAGGAAGAAACCAAGTGGCGTGGCGACTGCTTCGTGTTCGATAACCGCGTGACCGTTCGCCACGACCTCAGCGAAGGGGACTACGATCAATGTCACGCTTGTCGTACTCCGGTGAGCGTAGAAGACCGCGCTTCGGAGCACTATGTGCCTGGCATCAGTTGCCCGCATTGCTGGGATAAGCTGAGCGAGAAAACCCGTCGCAGCGCCATCGACCGGCAGAAACAGATCGAGTTGGCCAAGGCGCGCAACATGCCGCACCCGATCGGCTACAACTACAAGCAAACATCTTCCGAGGCTTGAGCCATGACGTCACGCCTGCTCTATGTGATGGACCCGATGTGTTCCTGGTGCTGGGGCTTTGCGCCAGTGGCCGAGGCGTTGGTCGAGCAGGCGCACGCCGCGGGTGTGGAGTTGCACCTGGTGGTGGGCGGTTTGCGCACCGGCAGCGGTTCGGCGCTGGAGCCGACCACCCGGCGCTACATTCTCGAGCACTGGCAGGCCGTGACCCAGGCCACCGGCCAGCCCTTCAAGCTTGAAGGCGCGTTGCCGGATGGTTTCGTCTACGACACCGAACCCGCCTGCCGGGCATTGGTAACGGCCCGCAGCCTGGCCCCGGACCTGGCCTGGACGCTGGTGAAACTGATCCAACAGGCCTTTTATGTACAAGGCCGTGACGTCACCCACGCCAGCGTCCTGGTGGAGCTGGCCGAGCAGGCCGGGCTGCCACGCATCGAATTCGCCGCGGCTTTCGACCGCGCCGACCAACATGCGGCCACCGCAGCGGATTTCACCTGGGTCCAGGATTTGGGTATTGCCGGGTTCCCCACGCTGCTGGCCGAGCGTGACGGCCAGTTGGCCTTGCTGACCAACGGTTACCAGCCCCTGAGCCAGTTGTCGCCCTTGCTTGGCCGCTGGCTGGAGCGCGCGACCTGTGCCTGAGCGACCGTCAGCCCCATCGACCTCGCAGCGCATCGACCGGTTGAGCTGGGCGGAGATCCGTCGCCTGGCCCTCAAACATAAAAAAGCCCTGTGGATCGCCAACGGCGTGGCCGTGCTGGCGACGCTGTGCAGCGTGCCGATTCCGTTGCTGTTGCCGCTGCTGGTGGACGAGGTCCTGCTGGGCCACGGCGATGCGGCCTTGAAGGTCATGAACCATGCCTTGCCCACGGCGTGGCAGAGCGCAGCCGGCTATATCGGGCTGATGTTGCTGGCGACCCTGACCCTGCGCTGTGGCGCCTTGCTGTTCAACGTGGTGCAGGCGCGCTTGTTCGCCAGGCTGGCCAAGGACATTGTCTATCGCATTCGCATCCGCTTGATCGAACGTCTCAAGCGAATCTCCCTGGGCGAGTACGAAAGCCTGGGCAGCGGCACCGTGGCGGCCCACCTGGTCACCGACCTGGACACCCTCGACAAATTCATCGGCGAGACCCTCAGCCGTTTCCTGGTGGCGATGCTGACCCTGGTGGGCACCGCCGGGATCCTGGTGTGGATGCACTGGGAACTGGCGCTGCTGATCCTGCTGTTCAACCCGCTGGTGATCTACGCCACGGTGCAACTGGGCAAGCGGGTCAAGCACCTCAAGAAACTGGAGAACGACAGCACCTCGCGCTTCACCCAGGCCTTGACCGAAACCCTGGATGCCATCCAGGAAGTGCGCGCCGGCAACCGCCAGGGTTATTTTCTTGGCCGATTGGGGATGCGTGCCAAGGAGGTCCGCGATTACGCCGTGAATTCACAGTGGAAAACCGACGCCTCGAACCGCGCCAGTGGTTTGCTGTTCCAGTTCGGCATCGATATTTTCCGCGCGGCGGCCATGCTCACCGTGGTGTTTTCCGACCTGTCCATCGGCCAGATGCTGGCGGTGTTCAGCTACCTCTGGTTCATGATCGGTCCGGTCGAGCAGCTGTTGAACTTGCAGTACGCCTATTACGCGGCCGGCGGCGCCTTGAACCGGATCAACGAACTGCTGGCCCGGGCTGACGAGCCCCAGTACACGGGGGGCGTCGATCCGTTCAAGGGCCGTGACACCGTGGGCATCGAAATCCAGGGGTTGAGTTTCGGTTACGGCGAGGAGCTGGTGCTCGACCAGTTGAACCTGTCCATTTCCCCGGGCGAGAAAGTCGCCATCGTCGGGGCCAGTGGCGGCGGCAAGAGCACCTTGGTGCAGTTGCTGCTGGGGCTGTACACGCCACAGTCGGGCAGTATTCGTTTCGGCGGCGCCACGCAGCAGGAGATCGGCCTGGAAACCATTCGGGAGAATGTTGCAGTGGTGTTGCAACATCCGGCGCTGTTCAACGACACGGTACGGGCCAACCTGGCCATGGGCCGTGAGTGCAGCGACGACGATTGCTGGCGGGCATTGGAAATCGCCCAGCTCGACGCCACGGTACGGGCGCTGCCCCAGGGCCTGGAAAGCGTTGTAGGGCGTTCCGGGGTTCGGCTGTCGGGCGGACAGCGCCAACGGCTGGCCATCGCCCGCATGGTACTGGCCGACCCACGGGTGGTGATTCTCGACGAAGCCACCTCGGCATTGGACGCAGCCACCGAGTACAACCTTCACCAGGCACTGGCGCGTTTTTTGAGCGCACGCACCACGTTGATCATCGCCCACCGGCTTTCGGCGGTGAAGCAGGCCGATCGGGTATTGGTGTTCGACGGTGGGCAAGTCGCCGAAGACGGCGACCATTTGCAGTTGATTGCCGACGGGGGCCTCTACGCTCGACTCTACGGTCATTTGCAACAGATACAACAGCCTTGAGTTTCCCGCCGTTTTCTGTGCTTAGTATCGGAAAAAACAGGCAAACCCGCCGATTCTTCCAAATTCCACGCAAAGATCTCTTCATCCATTCATTCTATGGGTCGAAAACTAGCCTAGGCTGTTGAGTCAGGAGCGGAATTCTGGCGGGTGTTCGTCCGGCAGTACCTGTGCAAGGGACCTCATGAAGCAAAAGCAGACTCTCGGAACACCACGGCTGCTGGGCATCGTCTGGCCCTTTATTGCCGTTGTGCTATTTCAGGCATTGCTTGGCGGCGTCAGCCTTTACGTGCTTTCCGCAGTCCGCGGCTATGTAGCGGGGGAGAGTCTCTGGTCCAAGGGCCAGAAAGACGCGATCTATTACCTCAACCTCTACGCCGACAGCCGTGACGAGGCGATTTTTCGCAAATACCAGCAAGCCATCGCCGTACCCGAGGGTGGCCATGAGCTGCGGGTAGCGCTGGACCGCCAACCGCCGAACCTGGAAGCGGCGCGGGCCGGCATCCTCAAGGGCGGCAATCATCCGGACGATGTGGCCAGCGTGATCTGGCTTTATCTGAATTTCCGTCACTTCAGTTACCTGGAAGAAGCCATCGATCTCTGGACGGTGGGTGATGGCTACCTGACCGAACTGGATAACGTCGCCCGGCAGATGCACAGCAGTATTGTCGCGGGCCAGGCGTCAGAGGTGGATATTCGCGGCTGGAAGGCCCAGATCTTTGCGATCAACGATTCCGTCACCCCGGCTGCCAAGGCGTTCAGCGACGCCTTGGGCGAGGGGTCGCGTTTCATCCTGCGGCTCTTGCTGGTGACCAATTTCGCCACCGCCCTGGGGTTGATCGTCCTGGCGTTGTTGCGTACCCATAAACTGCTGGCCCAGCGGCAGGTGTTCGCCAATGCGCTGCAGATGGAGAAAGAGCGGGCACAGATCACCCTGCAATCCATCGGTGATGGGGTGATCACCACCGACGTGGAGGGGGGCATCGCCTACATGAACCCCGCCGCCGAAGCGATGACCCATTGGAAGGCCGAGCACGCCACGGGCTTGCCCCTGGCGGCGCTGTTCAATTTGCTCGATGACAATGCCCAGACCGAAGGGCTGACCCTGATCGAGCACATCCTCAGCGGTCGGCTCAGCGGCGCCAGTGAACATTCGAAACTGATCCAGCGCCTGGATGGCAGCACCGTGTCGGTCACCCTGGTGGGCGCGCCGATCCGCCATGCGGGCAAGGTCAGTGGCGCCGTGCTGGTGCTGCATGACATGACCCAGGAGCGGCAATACATCGCCAACCTGTCATGGCAGGCCACCCATGACGCCCTGACTGGCCTGGCCAACCGCCGGGAGTTCGAGTATCGCCTCGAGCAGGCCCTGCACAACCTCACTCGCCAGATCGGGCGCCATGCCTTGATGTTTCTCGACCTGGATCAGTTCAAGCTGGTCAACGACACCTGCGGTCATGCGGCGGGTGACGAATTGTTGCGGCATATCTGCGCCTTGCTGCAGTCGGGGCTGCGGGAAAATGACACCCTGGCCCGATTGGGTGGCGATGAGTTCGGGATCCTGCTGGAGAACTGTTCGCCGGAGGCGGCGGAAAAAATCGCCGAAGGGCTGCGCCAGACCGTGCAGAACCTGCACTTTGTCTGGAAGGGCCGGCCATTCGTGACCACCGTGAGCATCGGCCTGGTGCATATCGCCCAGACCCCGACGACCCTGGAGGCTTCCCTGCGGGCCGCCGACATGGCCTGTTACATGGCCAAGGAAAAGGGGCGCAACCGGGTCCAGGTCTATCATGCCGACGACTCGGAGTTGTCCCTGCGCTTTGGCGAGATGGCCTGGGTCCAGCGCTTGCACATGGCCCTGGAGGAAAACCGCTTTTGCCTGTATGCCCAGGAAATCGCCGCGCTGGGGCCGGGCGATCACGGTGGCGGGCACATTGAAATCCTGTTGCGCCTGCATGACGAAGCCGGGCGGATGATCCTGCCGGACAGCTTCATTCCCGCGGCGGAACGCTACGGGCTGATGACGTCCCTGGACCGTTGGGTGGTGGAGAATGTCTTCAAGATTATCCGCCAGTGCCTGAATGAATCGCGGCAGGGGCCCATGGCGATGTGTGCGATTAATCTGTCAGGCACAACTATCGGAGATCAGGCGTTCCTCGACTTCCTGCGTAAACAGTTCGTGGCCTACTCGATTCCGCCGGAAATGATTTGTTTTGAAATTACAGAGACCAGCGCTATTTCGAATTTGGGCAGTGCGATCCGCTTTATCAATGAACTCAAGAGCTTGGGCTGCTATTTCTCTCTGGATGACTTTTGCGCCGGAATGTCTTCATTCGCTTACCTGAAACATTTACCTGTAGACTTCTTGAAGATCGACGGGAGTTTCGTAAAGGATATGCTGGACGACCCGATTAACCGTGCAATGGTCGAAGTGATCAATCACATCGGTCACGTCATGGGTAAGCGCACGATTGCCGAGTTCGTTGAAACCGCCCAGATCGAGCAGGCATTGCTGGAGATAGGGGTGGACTTCGCTCAGGGGTATGTGATCGAACGCCCGCAATTGTTTACCTGCGACACGTTGCAATGTCGGCCGGCCCGGCCCCAGCCGCTGTTATTCAAGGCCCCCGGCACGTTCCGCTGAACCTCTTGTTGATCCGAGAAAATCACAATCAAAAGGAGCCCGACAGTGATCGACACATTCAACCGAACAGGCCCGCTCATGGACGCCACAAGCTATCCGAAATGGGCACAGCAGCTCATTACCGATTGCAGCGAGAGCAAGCGCCGGGTTGTCGAACACGAACTGTATCAGCGCATGCGCGACAACAAGCTCAGCGCCAAGACCATGCGCCACTACCTCATTGGTGGTTGGCCGGTCGTCGAACAGTTCGCTTTATACATGGCACAGAACCTCACCAAGACCCGCTTTGCCCGCCACCCCGGCGAGGACATGGCGCGTCGCTGGCTGATGCGCAACATTCGTGTCGAACTCAACCATGCCGACTACTGGGTCAACTGGAGCGCCGCCCATGGCGTGACCCTGGAAGACCTGCAAGCCCAGCAGGTACCGCCTGAGCTGCACGCCTTGAGCCACTGGTGCTGGCACACCAGTTCCTCGGACTCGTTGATCGTGGCCATCGCCGCGACCAACTACGCCATCGAGGGCGCCACGGGAGAGTGGTCGGCGCTGGTGTGTTCCAACGGTGTCTACGCGGCCGCTTTCGCCGAGGAAGACCGCAAGCGGGCCATGAAGTGGCTGAAGATGCATGCCCAGTACGACGATGCCCATCCTTGGGAAGCCCTGGAAATCATCTGTACGCTGGCGGGGATGAACCCGAGCAAGGCGCTGCAAACGGAGCTGCGCCAGGCCGTGTGCAAAAGCTATGACTACATGTACCTGTTCCTGGAACGTTGCATGCAGCTGGAACAGGCGGAGCCTGCCAGCAGGGCGTCAGCCACCCGTGAGCGTCTGGCGCTGGCCGGGAGCTGATTACTACCGCTACAGATAGCCACAACCTGTGGGAGCGAGCCTGCTCGCGAAGAGGTCTGACAGTCGACGGGGAGGTTGACTGCCAGGCCGCTATCGCGAGCAAGCCCGCTCCCACAGTTGTTTTGGATGAGTGCTGGCTTCAGGTTCACCCCAAATCCCTGTGGGAGCGAGCTTGCTCGCGATAGCGGTGGGTCAGTTCGCGCAGATGTTGGATGTGCTGCCCTCATCGCGAGCAAGCTCGCTCCCACACAAGCTCGCCCCCACAGTGGTTTTCAGCCGGCCATCGCCAGCCGATTGCGGCCTTCGCGCTTGGCTACGTACAGCGCGCTGTCGGCCCTGCGCAGCAGGCTTTCCGAGGATTCCCCCGGTAGCAGGGTGGCGCACCCCAGGCTGACCGTCAGCTCGATCCTTGTGCCTGTGGCGAAGTAATCCTGGGCCTGGGCGGCATAACGCAGTCGTTCACCGACCATGGCGGCGGCATCCCGGCTGGTATTGGCCAGCAGGATCAGAAATTCTTCACCACCGAACCTGAACACCATGTCCACATTGCGCAGTTGGCCCTTGATCGACTCGGCCACGGCCTTGAGCACTTCGTCGCCAACACCGTGACCATGGCTGTCGTTGATGCGCTTGAAATGATCGATATCGAGCATCAGCACCGACAAGGGTTGCGAATGACGCTTGGCCATGTCGATTTCCCGCATCAGGGTCTGGTCCATGGCGATGCGGTTGCCGGTGCCGGTCAGCGGATCGCGCAGGGCGCTTTGGGTCGCGGCGCGGTAGAGCAGCGCGTTGCGCAGTGGATAGAGCAGCGTCGACATGATGGATTCGAGATCGCTCTGTTCCGCCTCGGAGAAACGTTGGTTACGGCGGAATACCAGTTCACCCAGGTGTTCGCCTTCATGGCTGAGGTTGTAGCTGAGGGTGTGATGCCCGCGTTGCCCGAACTCCAGGCGCAGGTCACTGGCTTTGTGCTGATAGGCCAACGCATCCAGGGGCACCAGTCGCTGAATTTCCCGGAAAAACAGGCCCAGGATGCGCTGTGGCTCCAGGCTGGTCTGTAGTTGCTGGCTCAGTTGCTGGCGCAATTGCGACAGACTGACGGAGCGTGCAGGGAGCGGCGCTGGCTGAGTCAGGCCCAAACGCTGCAATTTGGCGCTGTCGAAGTCGAACGCGTTGATCTGGTTGGGCGTTTTCATATGGCGTTAGCCCCTAAGCTAAATCTGTCCCGACAGGTTGGGTGTGGCGGCTTTGGGCTGCACGTCGTACTGGTCCTTCAGTCCCGTAGGACACCTGATTTGAGTCTAGTCCGCTTCCATGGCAGGCATAAGTCTCGTCTCAACGTCCATTACCTGCCGAACATGGCATGTTTGAAGAGGTTAGAGCGAAAGTCGTGCCATTCGGTTCACTTGCGTAAAAACCGATTAGAAATCAATGAATTGATAGCGAGTCGCGAATGCAGGGGCGACGTGGCCTTGGCGGTTCGCCTGGTTTGGCGTCGACGGGGGCCGGCATCGCGACGGTAAATCGTCGCGATGCCGGCTTCATTATTGTGCGTTGAACGCCTGACCGTTGACGCCGGTGCTGTCCGGGCCCATGAGGTACAGGTAGACCGGCATGATCGCTTCGGGCGTCGGATTGTTGAGCGGGTTTTCTCCCGGGTAGGCCTGGGCGCGCATGCTGGTGCGGGTGGCGCCGGGGTTGATGCTGTTGGCGCGCACGGCGGCGACGGTATCGACTTCGTCGGCCAGGGTCTGCATCAGCCCCTCGGTGGCGAACTTGGACACGCCATAGGCGCCCCAGTAGGCCCGGCCCTTGCGGCCGACGCTGCTGGAGGTGAACACCACGGACGCATCCTTGGAGAGCTTGAGCAGCGGCAGCAAGGTGCTGGTGAGCATAAACATCGCGTTGACGTTGACGTGCATCACCCGCATGAAGTTCTCACCGGACAACTGTTCCAGTGGCGTACGTGGGCCGATGATCGAGGCGTTGTGCAGCAAGCCGTCCAGATGACCGAACTCGGTTTCGATCATCGCCGCCAGTTCATCGTACTGATGAGGCAGTGCGGTTTCGAGGTTGAACGGGATCACCGCTGGCTGCGGATGACCGGCCGCTTCGATTTCATCGTAGACCTGGGTCAGGTTGGCTTCGGTCTTGCCCAGCAGCAGTACGGTGGCACCGTGGGCGGCGTAGGTTTTCGCCGCAGCGGCACCGATCCCGCGACCGGCGCCGGTGACCAGGATCACCCGGCCATTGAGCAGGTCGGGACGGGCGGAATAATCAAACATAAAAAACCTCAACAATTAGAGCGGC
>NZ_JACNDD010000205.1:0-9439 GCF_017351395.1 Pseudomonas sp. FW305-28 | reverse complement strand
CGCCACAAAGGTTATGCGTCAGTCAAAGATTTTCTTGAAGAACTTCTGCATGTCCGCCCACGACTTCTCGTCGGCTTCCTTGTTGTAGCCAATGTCCGGCCCGCCATGTTCGCCGTGGCTCAAGCGGTCGGCGTCAGGGTTGCTGAAGCCGTGCTTGGCGCCTTCGAGGCTGACGAATTTATAGTCGGCGCCGGCCTTATCCATTTCGCTCTTGAACGCGGTGACGTTGTCCTGGGTGACCATGCTGTCCAGCGCGCCGTGCTCCACCAGTACCTTGGCCTTGACGCTGCCCGGCGTGGCCGGGGTGTTGGTCACCAGCGCACCGTGGAAGCTCACCACGCCGGCCAGCGGTACACCCTGGCGCGCCGCATCCAGCACCACCTTGCCGCCGAAGCAGTAGCCGATGGCGGCGAGTTTGTCCGGATCGGTCTGGGGCTGTTTCTTCAGCAGGTCGAGACCGGCCTGGAAGCGGGCGCTGGCGGCTTTGCCGTCCTTGAGTGCCGCCTGCATGAAGGCCAGGGCGTCCTTGGGGTGCTCGGTGTTCTTGCCGTCGCCGTACATGTCGATGGCCAGGGCGCTGTAGCCCAGGCCCGCGAGGTCACGGGCGCGGCGCTTGGCGTAATCGTTCAGCCCCCACCATTCGTGCACCACCACCACACCCGGGCGCGGACCTTTGACGGCGTCGTCATAAGCGTAGTAACCGATCAGCTGGGTGCCATCGGCACTGGTGTAGGGGATCTCCTGGGTCTGGATGGCGGCGTGGCTCACGCCGCTCATGGCCAGAAGTACAACAGCAAGCAGCCTGCGCATGACGGATCTCCTTATGAAAGTGGTCCGCACAGATTAGCCGATTCATTCAGCGCAGGTTCAGAGAACGTTCAAGGGGTGTTCAGGGAGCGCTGGTTAACGTGACAGCGACTTCACACACCACCCATGCTTCAAAGGAGCTCGACCATGACTCAGATGAAAAAACTGTTGCTGGCTTTCACCGTGCTGGGCGCCAGCGCCTTGGCCCACGCCGATGACAACTTCGCCAGCCTGACCCTCGGCCAGACCAGCGACAAGGTCAAGAAATCCGACGCCCTGGATGCCAACCTGAACCATCCGAACGCCGACGGCATCATCGGCAAGGACACCACGTATGGCCTGCGCCTGGGCAAGCAGAACGACCAGGGACGCTACTACGCCACCTACGACAACGTCTCGGGCACCCACAACGGCATCAAGCTGCGCCAGGAAAACCTGCTGGGCAGCTACGATGTGTTCCTTCCGGTCACCAGCAGCACCAAACTGTTCGGTGGCGGCACGGTGGGCCTGACCAAGCTGACCCAGGATTCGCCCGGCTTCAGCCGCGACAGCGACATCGGCTACGCGGTAGGCCTGCAGGGCGGCGTGCTGCAACAAATTTCGCAGAACACCTCGGTTGAACTGGGTTACCGTTACCTGCGCAGCAACGCCAGTACCGAGATGAGCCCGCACGGTGGTGACAAGGTCGGTTCGCTGGACCTGACCAGCAGTGCCCAGACCTACCTGTCCGCCAACTACACGTTCTAAGCTGGCCAGGGTGGGTGTATCCAGCCGGATCGGTCGAAGACGATCCGGCGCCTTTCGTTGAGGTGCGCCGCGCGCGATTGTTTGATTTGCCTGGGGAGAGGCTCCATGAAATTACTGGTCGTCGAAGACGAAGCGCTGTTGCGTCATCACCTGCAGACCCGTCTCACCGACAGCGGCCATGTGGTGCAGGCTGTGGCCAATGCCGAAGAGGCCTTGTACCAGGTCCGGGAATTCAACCACGACCTGGCGGTGATCGACCTCGGCCTGCCGGGTATCAGCGGGCTGGAGCTGATCCGCCGGCTGCGCTCACAGGACAAGACGTTTCCGATCCTGATCCTGACCGCCCGCGGCAACTGGCAGGACAAGGTCGAAGGCCTGGCCGCCGGTGCCGACGACTACGTGGTCAAGCCGTTTCAGTTCGAAGAGCTGGAGGCCCGGTTGAACGCCTTGTTGCGTCGCTCCAGCGGCTTCACCCAATCGACCATCGTCGCCGGGCCGTTGCTGCTGGACCTCAACCGCAAGCAGGCGTCCCTTGGCGAGGAGCCACTGGCGTTGACGGCCTACGAATACCGCATCCTCGAATACCTCATGCGCCATCACCAGCAAGTGGTGGCCAAGGACCGCTTGATGGAGCAGCTCTACCCCGATGACGACGAGCGCGATCCCAATGTCATCGAAGTGCTGGTAGGGCGCCTGCGCCGCAAACTGGAGGCCCCGGCCGGCTTCAAGCCCATCGACACCGTGCGCGGCCTGGGTTACCTGTTCAACGAGCGCTGCCAGTGATTCGTTCGCTTCGGCTGCGGCTGATGCTGGCCGCGATGACCCTGGCGGTGCTGTTCATGCTGGCCTTGTTGCCGGCCATGCAAGGCGCGTTCAGCCTGGCGTTGCAGGAATCCATCGAGCAACGCCTGGCCTCGGACGTGACCACGCTGATTTCCGCCGCCCGGGTGGAAAACAACCGCTTGAAGATGCCGACGCAGTTGCCCGATGAGCGCTTCAACCTCGCCGATGCCCGCCTGCTGGGCTACATCTATGATCGTGAGGGGCGGTTGGTCTGGCGGTCGAAGGCCACCCAGGAAGAAAACATCAATTACACGCCGCGCTATGACGGCCAGGGCAACCAGTTTGCCCGCATTCGCGAGAACGACGGCCAGGAGTTTTTTGTCTATGACGTCGAGATCAAGCTGCTTGGCGGCCAGAACGCGGCGTTCAGCATCGTTACCCTGCAACCGGTGCGCGACTACGAAGTGACCTTGCAGGGGCTGCGGGACAATCTCTACCTGGGCTTTGGCGCGGCCCTGGCGGTGTTGCTGGCGCTGTTATGGATCGGCCTGACCTGGGGCCTGCGGGCGTTGCGGCGCCTGAGCCAGGAGTTGGACGAAATCGAAAGCGGCGCCCGGGAAAGCCTCAGTACCGAGCATCCCCGGGAACTGTTGCGCCTGACCGGTTCCCTCAATCGCTTGCTCTACAGCGAACGGGAGCAGCGCAGCCGTTATCGCGATTCCCTCGATGACCTGGCCCACAGCCTGAAGACCCCGCTGGCGGTGTTGCAGGGCGTCAGCGAAGACATGGCCCGGCGCCCCGAGGACCGTGGCCAGGCCTGGGTGCTGCAAATCCAGATCGAGCGTATGAGCCAGCAGATCGGCTACCAGTTGCAGCGCGCCAGCCTGCGCAAAAGCGGGTTGGTGCGCCATCAGGTGCGCTTGCGCCCGGTGCTGCAAAGCCTGTGCGACACCTTGGACAAGGTCTATCGCGACAAGCGGGTCAATGTGAGTTTCGATTTGCCGGAGCACTGCCAGGTGCCGATCGAACAGGGTGCGTTGCTGGAGATGCTCGGCAACCTGCTGGAGAACGCCTATCGACTGTGCCTGGGCGAGGTGCGTGTCAGCGTGCACCAGACCCTCGGCGGCACGGAGTTGAGCGTCGAGGACGATGGGCCGGGCGTGCCGCCGGATCAACGTGCGCGGATCCTCCAACGGGGCGAACGGCTGGACCGTCAGCATCCGGGGCAGGGCATTGGCCTGGCGGTGGTCAAGGACATCATCGAAAGCTACGGCGCCCGGTTGAACCTGGGGGATTCGGAGCTGGGCGGGGCGGCGTTCCGGATTCATTTTCCGGTGGTTTGACTGGGATGTTTTCGGTGTGTTTGCGGGCCTCATCGCGAGCAAGCTCGCTCCCACAGGGATTTGTGAGCGCCGAAAATCCAATGTGGGAGCGAGCTTGCTCGCGATGAGGCCCGTCAGCACACCACAAAAAACCAATCAGGAAATCAGTTCTCCAACTCCCTGTAGGCCCCCGGCGTCAGCCCCGTCCACTTCTTGAACGCCCGGTGAAACGCCGACGGTTCGGAGAAACCCAACTGCTCGGCAATCTGCTGCAACGACAAATCCGCACGCCCCAAGTGGTAGATGGCGATATCCCGCCGCAACTGATCCTTGAGCTCCTGGAAGCTGGTGCCTTCCTCCCGCAGATGCCGGCGCAAGGTCTGCGGGCTGATGTGCAAGTGGGCGGCGACGGTGTCCAGGTCGGGCCAGCGTGCCGTGTCGCGGCTGAGCAGGCGGCGCAGCTGGCTGCTCAGGCTGTGGCCATCGTCCGGGCGTGACAGCAGGTCGGCGGGGGAGTGTTCGAGGAACTGCTTGAGGGTGCGTTCGTCCTGCAACAGCGGCATGTCCAGGTAGCGGCTGTGGAACAGCAGGCTGCTGCCGGGCGCGTCGAATACCAGCGGGTAGGGGAACAATAAGTCGTATTCGGCCCCGTGGGCGGGCCTGGCATAGCCGAAAGTCACCTGCTCCAGGCCTATCCGCTGGCCGATCAGCCAACTGGCGAGGCGATGCCAGACCACCAGCAGGCTTTCAGTCAGGAAGTGATCGGGGTCCCACAACGTCGAGTCGTCCAGCACCAGCCGCACCCGTTCGCCTTCGGTTTCCAGCGTCAGGCGCGGGGCGTCGGGGAACAGACTGTAGAACAGCAAGCCGCGCTGAAGGGCCTTGCCCAGGGTCCGACAGTGGATCAGCGCGTGACACATCATGGCAAACGTTCCGGGTTTACTCGGCGCCCGGCCGAATCCCAGGTATTCGTCCTCCATTGCCAGCCACAACGCTTGCAGCAGGCGGGCGAACTGTTCCGGCGCGATGCGCGCACGCGGTTCATCCAGCAGTTCAGGGCTGATGTTCAATTGTTGCAGCAAGGGAAAATAGTCGAAGCCTTGCCGACGTGCGCCGCCCAGGGCAGCGCGGGCGAAGTGGCTGGCGATCGTGCGTTGGCGCATGGCAGAAATCCGTCCGTTAAGCGGGCGAATGGTAGCAGGGGCTTGAGGCTGGACAAGGCGGATATCCGCCAAATCCCGGAGCGCGGGATGGTCTGTAGGCGGAAATCCGCCACTTACACGCTGCGTTTAGTCGCGTGTGGAAACCGCAAGCCCGTCTGCTATACCGGGTGTAGGGCATTTCGCAAAAATGGCACGCGCTTTGCGATGCGTTGGATAGGTCTGCCGCGTGCAGCCGAAAAAAACAAATCCCTCCAGTGCAGGAGGGTTCGCAATTGAGGTGCCGTGGACGACAGGTGGAAGTCGTCATGCGGGACTCTTGAGGAAGGTTTGCCATGACGACTCGTCAGCCACTGTACAAATCCCTGTATTTCCAGGTGATCGTAGCCATTGCCATCGGTATTTTGCTCGGCCACTTCTACCCGCAGACCGGTGTTGCCCTCAAGCCATTCGGCGACGGGTTCATCAAACTGATCAAAATGGTCATCGCCCCCATCATCTTCTGTACCGTCGTCAGTGGTATCGGCGGCATGCAGAACATGAAATCGGTGGGCAAGACCGGCGGCTACGCGCTGCTGTACTTCGAAATCGTTTCCACCATTGCCCTGCTGATCGGTCTGGTCGTGGTCAACGTCGTGCAACCGGGCGCCGGCATGCACATTGACGTATCGACCCTGGACACCAGCAAGATCGCCGGTTTCATCTCGGCCGGTAAAGACCAGAGCATCATTGCCTTCATCCTCAACGTGATCCCGAACACCATCGTCGGCGCGTTCGCCAACGGCGACATCCTGCAAGTGCTGATGTTCTCGGTGCTCTTCGGCTTCGCCCTGCATCGCCTGGGTGCCTACGGCAAGCCGGTGCTGGACTTCATCGATCGCTTCGCCCACGTGATGTTCATCATCATCAACATGATCATGAAGCTGGCTCCACTGGGCGCGTTCGGTGCCATGGCGTTCACCATCGGTGCCTACGGTGTCGGTTCGCTGGTGCAACTGGGCCAGTTGATGATCTGCTTCTACATCACTTGCGTGGTGTTCGTGCTGGTGGTGTTGGGCGCCATCTGCCGCGCCCACGGCTTCAGCGTCATCAAGCTGATCCGCTACATCCGTGAAGAACTGCTGATTGTGCTGGGTACTTCCTCCTCGGAATCGGCCCTGCCACGCATGCTGATCAAGATGGAGCGCCTGGGTGCCAAGAAATCTGTCGTAGGCCTGGTGATCCCGACTGGCTACTCGTTCAACCTCGACGGTACTTCGATCTACCTGACCATGGCGGCGGTGTTCATTGCCCAGGCCACCGATACCCCGATGGACCTGACTCACCAGATCACCCTGCTGCTGGTGCTGTTGCTGTCGTCCAAAGGTGCTGCTGGCGTGACCGGTAGCGGCTTCATCGTACTGGCGGCCACCCTGTCGGCCGTAGGTCACCTGCCGGTGGCTGGCCTGGCGCTGATCCTGGGTATCGACCGCTTCATGTCCGAAGCCCGCGCCCTGACCAACCTGGTGGGCAACGCTGTCGCCACCATCGTGGTTGCCAAGTGGGTCAAGGAGCTGGACGAAGACCAGCTGCAGACCGAGCTGGCTTCCGGTGGTCGCGGTATCTCCGACGTTCGTGAAGATGACGAGCAGATCGCGGCGGCGCAGATTGCTGCGGCTGAGACCTCTGCTCCAGGCACTGTGAAGTAATCTTCAGGCTGCAATGAAAAACCCGCTTCGGCGGGTTTTTTTATTGGCAGAGCTCTCCAGTCGAGGAGGCTTCTGTGGTGAGGGTGCAAGCGCCCTCACCACAACAGCTCTCACGCTGAGCGCAATGGTCATCCAGACTGGCACCTGCGGTAATTGCCCCACCGCCAGTCCCTGCCTAGTCTCTAACCATCCCCCCTTCGGAGACCACCCATGCAAGGCCCACTGGCATCGCTCAAGGTTCTGGATTTCTCGACCCTGTTGCCTGGCCCGTTCGCCTCGCTGTTGCTGGCGGACATGGGGGCCGAGGTGTTGCGCATCGAGTCGCCGACCCGTCAGGACTTGTTGCGGGTACTGCCGCCCCATGACCAGGGCGTATCGGCCAGCCACGCCTACCTCAACCGCAACAAGCGCAGCCTGGCCCTGGACCTCAAGCAGCCGGAAGCGTTGGAGGTGGTCACGCAGTTGCTGGGGGACTACGACATCCTGTTGGAACAGTTCCGCCCCGGTGTGATGGAGCGGCTGGGCCTGGGATACGAAGCCTTGAAAGCCATCAATCCGCGGCTGATCTACGTGTCGATCAGCGGCTACGGCCAGACCGGCCCTTATAAGGATCGCGCCGGCCACGACATCAATTACCTGGCCCTGGCGGGGCTGGCCAGCCACACCGGCCGTGCCGACAGCGGGCCGTTGCCGCTGGGCATTCAGGCGGCGGATATCGCCGGTGGTTCATTGCACGGGGTGATCGGACTGTTGGCGGCGGTCATCGCCCGTCAGCAGACCGGTCAGGGCCAGCACCTTGACGTGAGCATGACTGACTGCGTGTTCAGCCTCAACGCCATGGCCGGCGCCGGTTACCTGGCCTGCGGTGTGGAACCGGGTTGGGAGAATCAGATGCTCAACGGCGGCAGCTTCTACGACTATTACCGCACCCGAGACGGTCGCTGGATGTCGGTGGGCAGCCTGGAACCGGCCTTCATGCAGGCGCTGTGCGAGGCTTTGGGGCGGCCGGAACTGGCGGCCCAGGGGCTGTCGCCCAAGCCTGAGCAGCAACAGGCCCTGAAGCAGGCATTGCAAACCGAGTTCGAGAAGCATGATTTTGCCGAACTGTGCGACGTGTTTGCCGGGATCGATGCCTGTGTCGAGCCGGTGCTGAGCCTGGAGGAGGCTGTCCGGCATCCGCAGTTACAGGCTCGGGAGCTGGTGAAACAGGTGCCCCGAGGGGATGGTTCGAGCCAGGCGCAGATGGCCTGTCCGTTGCGGTTTTCAGACGGTCTGCCCGAGCCTCGCCATATTGGCGTGGAGCTGGGAGCGCATACGGATCAGGTGCTGGGGGCGTTGGGGTTCAGTGCGCTGCGGATTGCCGAATTGCGTAGGAGCGGGGTGGTTTTGTAGGGCCGCAAGGCCGCCATCGCGAGCAAGCTCGCTCCCACACTGGATCTTTGGCGTTCACGGATCCTGTGGGAGCGAGCTTGCTCGCGATGAGGTCAGCCCAGACACCACAAGAGCATTATTCCACCCGCGTTTCCCCACTGAACACCAAGGTATTGCGACAGCTACGGCACAAATACCGCCGCCCCTGGCGCACCAGGCTGTGGCGCTGGGCCGAGAACGGGAAGTCGCTGCCATCGCAAGGGCACTTGTAGATGTAGCGGGTCACACTGCGGCGTTTGATTTCGTAGGTGTGGCAACGGTTGGGCGGCAGTTCGTACACGCCGCGCATGATCAGTTGCCATTCTTCGCCATGGGGCTGGATGCGTTCGCCAAACAGTTGGTGGGCGATCAGGTGCGCGACTTCGTGGGCGACGGTCTGCTTGAGGAAGTCTTCGGCGTTTTCCCGGTACAACTGTGGATTGAAGCGCAGCAGGTTTTCATGCAGGTGCGCGACACCGGCCTTCTGGCCACGCAATTTGAAGCTGACCACCGGGCGTTTGAAAGGACGTTTGAAAAAGGATTCGGCTTGTTGGTAACACTCTTCGACGCGGGTATTGAGTTGCTCGAGCATGCTTTACGGGTCTCCAGAAGCCCGAGTATGCCGCAAGCGTCGGCCGTTGCGAATCGCCCAGGCGCCCAGTGGTCGTTTCAAACACAGGAAGGCCGCCTTGCGGCGGCCTGTGTCGGCAGATCCTGCTTTTTTATTGGAGGGCACTACGTCAATTGGTATAGACCGGGCCGACGCCCAGCCCCCAGACGATCACCGTGAACGCCATGATGGCCACCAGCACCACCAGGCCGACCGCGAGCACCGAACTGGAAAACAGAAAACCTTCGTCCTGGGGAATGTTCATGAACGTCGGCAGGCCGACGTACAGCAGGTAGACGGTGTAGCAGATTGCCGCCGTGCCGACGATCATCCCTAGCCACATGTGCGGGTAGAGCGCCGCCAGGCCGCCGATGAACAAAGGTGTCGCGGTGTAGGTGGCAAACGCGACGCAACGGGCCAGGCTCGGATTGGCGTCGTAGGTGCGGGCCATCCAGTGGATGAAGGCACCCATTACCGCCACGCCGCCCAACATGGCCAGGTACGACATGATGGTCATCCACAGCGCGCTTTCCTGTGTGAGCATGACCGGTGGACGATTGCCGATGACCCATCCCACCTGCGTGGTGCCGATGAATGCCGATACGGCGGGGATGGCCGCCAGGATCAGCGTGTGGGTGAGGTACATGTGGCTGATGCTTTCCTCCTGATCGCCACGGATTTCTTTCCATTCTTGATCAGGGTGGGTAAAGAGCCCCACGACATGATGGATCATAGTCAGTCACTCCTTTGTTATTGCCATCGCCCCCCAACGGAGCGCCTACGGGCCAAACGGCCAAGTAAGTAAAGGTCTGGATATGTGTGCGACCTTATGTCGCAGTATAGAAAGGAGTTACCCCGAGGGGGATGGGGGGCTTAGAGCAAATCGCGCTGTAACGGAATGGGTTAATCGCG
>NZ_JACNDD010000204.1:0-9460 GCF_017351395.1 Pseudomonas sp. FW305-28 | reverse complement strand
GAAAATGAGCGTGGTGGACAACCTGCTCACCGGCCTGTCGCGCTTCCAGCGGACGTTTTTTCTCGAACAGGCCTTGGGTTTGCCGCGTGCCCGGCGCGAGGCGCGGGCGTTCGCCGAGCGTGCCGAGCGGGTGTTGGAATTTCTCGAGTTGCAGGCTTGGCGCGACGTCGCCGTGGGCAGCCTGGCCTACGGCCTGCAGAAACGCGTGGAGCTGGGCCGGGCGTTGATCGCGCAGCCGACGCTGCTGTTGCTCGACGAGCCGATGGCCGGCATGAACGCCGAGGAGAAACAGGACATGAGCCGCTTCATCGCCGATATCAATCGTGATCTTGGCACTACGGTGATTCTCATCGAGCACGACATCCAGGTGGTCATGGGCTTGTCCAGCCACGTGGTGGTGCTGGACTACGGACGCAAGGTCGGCGACGGCTCGCCGGCCGAAGTCCAGGCCAATCCCGATGTGATCGCTGCCTACCTGGGGACGCCTCGCCCATGAACTTCTTTTTGGAAACCCTGATCGGCGGGCTGCTGGCCGGCACCTTGTATTCGCTGGTAGCCATCGGTTTCGTGCTGATCTACAAGGCCAGCGGCGTGTTCAATTTCGCCCAGGGCGCCATGCTGTTGTTCGCCGCGCTGACCTTCGTCAGTTTGCGCGAACAGGGCCTGTCCTTTGCCCTGACGTTGCTCCTGACGGTGTTGGTGATGGTCGTCGGCGCGCTGTTGATCGAGCGCCTGGTATTGCGGCCGTTGGTCAACCGTTCGCAGATTACCCTGTTCATGGCCACCCTCGGCCTGTCGTTCATCATCGAAGGCCTGGCCCAAGGCTTGATGGGCGCCCAGGTGCGCGCACTGGACCTGGGCATCGAGGACGTCCCGCTGTTCGTCGGCGAGATCATGATCAGCCAGTTCGACCTGATCGCCGCCGGGGTGTCCGCGCTGACGGTGGCGGTGCTGGCCCTGCTGTTCAACAAGACTCGCATCGGTGTTGCCCTGCGCGCCGTGGCCGACGACACCCGTGCAGCGCTGTCGTTGGGCATCAACCTCAACCGCATCTGGCAGATCGTCTGGGCCGTGGCCGGGGTGGTCGGGCTGGTCGCCGGGCTGCTCTGGGGCGCGCGCCAGGGCGTGCAGTTCTCGCTTTCGCTGGTGGTGCTCAAGGCGCTGCCGGTACTGATCATCGGGGGCTTCACCTCGATTGGCGGGGCCATCGTCGGCGGGCTGATCGTCGGTGCCGCCGAGAACCTCGCCGAGGCCTATATCGGCCCGCTGATCGGCGGCGGCATCACGCCCTGGTTCGCCTATTTCCTCGCCTTGATCTTCCTCTACATCCGACCGGCCGGCCTGTTCGGCGACCGGATCATTGAACGGGTATGACGCCATGACCGCTACTGTTCCGCGCCTGACTGCCAGCTTCGACGAGGCGCCGCTGACCCTGGTGCGCCGGCGTTGGCGGCCGGGCCTGCTGCTGTTGCTGCTGGTGGCCTTTGTCGGCCTGCCGTGGCTGGGCAACGACTATTGGCTCAACGCGATCCTGATTCCGTTCCTGGTGCTGTCGCTGGCCGGCCTGGGGTTGAACCTGCTGACCGGCTACACCGGCCAGACGTCGGTCGGTGCCGCCGGCTTCATGGCGGTGGGCGCGTTCGCCGCCTACGGCCTGCTGCTGCGCGTACCCGGATTGCCGTTGCCACTGGCGCTGATCGGCGGTGGTTTGATCGCCGGGCTGGTGGGGTTGCTGTTCGGCATCCCCAGCTCGCGGATCAAGGGCTTCTACCTGATGGTCACGACGCTGGCCGCGCAGTTCTTCCTGGAGTGGGTGTTCGCCAAGTTCCCCTGGTTCTACAACTACGCCTCGTCCGGCACCATCAGCGCGCCACGCCTGGAGCTGTTGGGCCATAACCTGACCACCCCCGTCGGTCGCTACCTGTTGACCCTCAGTTGCGTGGTGCTGCTGACCTGGATAGCGGCCAACCTGGTGCGCAGCCAGGTCGGCCGTAACTGGATGGCGATCCGTGACATGGACACCGCTGCCGCCGTGATTGGCATTCCAGTGGAACGCTACAAGCGCCTGGCCTTCGCGGTCAGTTCGTTCTACCTGGGCATCGCCGGGGCGCTCTGGGCGTTCGCCTACCTGGGCACGGCCAGTGCCGGCAGCTTCGACATCAACCGCTCGTTCCAGATTCTGTTCATCATCATTATCGGCGGCATGGGCAGCATCGCCGGCAGCTTCATCGGCGCGGCCTTCATCAGCCTTGTGCCGATCCTGCTCAGCCATGCCGGGCTATGGCTGTTCAACGGCAACGTCGACGCCGGGCAATTGCAGAACCTGCAGAAGGTGCTCTTCGGCGGCCTGATCATCTGGTTCCTGATCAAGGAACCGGAAGGGCTGGCCCGCCTGCTTGGCGACTTGCGCGAACGCATCAGGGTCTGGCCGCTGCGGTTCTGAGCGCCGACCCACGACCCAACAGACCTTGACCCGACCCAGGGAAAGGAGGTTTCCAACACTGCACAAGAAGTACAGACCATGCGTAGAACCTTGCCTCGCCTCCTGTTCGCCAGTCTCTTCGTGGCTGGCGTCCAGGCCCTGCTGCCGACCATTACCCAGGCCGCCAGCAACCAGCAATTCATCCCCATGGCCACTTACCGGGTCGGCGCCTACGCCTCCAGCGGCATCCCCTGGTGGGCGGGGGAAATCGACTATTTCCGTTACATCAACGAGGTCGAAGGTGGTATCAATGGCGTCAAGCTGGTCTGGCAGGAGTGCGAGACGGAGTGGAACGTCGACCGTATCGTCGAGTGCTATGAACGCTACAAGGGAGGGCTCGACGGCGCGCCGACAGCGTTCTTCTTCACCCACAGCACGCCGGGTTCCTACGCGCTGATGGAGAAGGGCGCGGCCGACCGGATCCCGCTGATCGACGGTGCCGGCGGGCGTACCGAATCCACCGACGGCAGCGTGTTTCCCTACGCCTTCCCGTTGCTGCTCAATTACTACGGCCAGGCCTCGGTGGGCATCAACTACATCGCCGAGCGCGAGGGCGGTTTCGACAAGCTCAAGGGCAAGAAGATCGTCACCGTCTACCACGACTCCGCCTATGGCCGCGAAACCCAGGCGCCGATGACGTTGCTGGCGCAGAAGTACGGTTTCGAGAACATCCAGATTCCGGTGGCCGATCCAGGCAACGAACAGTCCGCGCAATGGCGCCAGGTGCGGCAGATCAAGCCGGATTGGGTGTTCCTGCGGACCTGGGGCGTGTCCACGCCGGTGGGGATCAAGACGGCGGCGCGGTTCGGCATCCCGGTCGATCGCATCATCGGTGATGTCTGGGCCGGTTCCGAGGCCGACGTGATCCCGGCGGGCCCTGCCGCCAAGGGCTACCAGGCGCTCGCGCCGTTCCCGGGTGGCGATGGTTTCGAGATCCACAAGCGCTTGCGCCAGTCCATCCTCGACACCGGCAAGAGCGACCTCAAGGACCGCAGCTATTTTGGCAAGGTCTACTACAACATCGGCCTGATCAATGCGGCCATCGCGGTCGAGGCGCTGCGCACGGCCCAGGCGAAGTTCGGCAATCGCCCGCTCAACGGCGAGGAAGCGCGCTGGGGCTTCGAACACCTGGACATCGATGCCGCACGACTCAAGGCCAGTGGTTTCGAAGGGCTGTTGCCGCCGCTGAAACTGTCCTGTTCCGACCATGAGGGCGGCGGTGCGGCGCGTGTGCAGCAGTGGGATGGCGAGAAGTGGGTGTTGGTGACCGACTGGGTTCAGGCCGACCGAGCCACGCTGCGCCCATTGATCGAAGCCAAGTCTGCCGCCTACGCCAAGGAAAAGGGTATTACCGCGCGTGATTGCGCCAGCGAACAGTGAGCCGCCGTCGATAACTGTCGCTCGGCCGCCTTCGCGCGGTCGGGCACTCAAGCCGAGAAGATAATCATGCATGCAACCCTCAAACGTCGCCTCGCCGCCATCGGCCTGGCACTCGGCGCCTATACGGCGCTGGTACCGGCTGCCCAGGCGGCCAACGAACAGTTCTTCCCGCTGGCCACCTACCGGGTCGGCGCCTATGCCTCCAGCGGTATTCCGGTCTGGGCCGGAATGATCGACTACCTGCGCTACATCAACGAGGTGGAAGGTGGCATCAACGGCGTCAAGCTGGTCTGGCAGGAGTGCGAGACCGAATGGACGGCGGAGAAGGGCATCGAATGCTACGAGCGCTTCAAGAACGGTCTCAATGGCGCGCCGGTGGCGGTCTATCAGCCCAACGGCGCCCCGGCTGCCTACGCCCTCGCGGACAAGGCCGAGGCCGACAAGATTCCCTTGATCACCCTTGGCTATGGCCGTACCGAAGCCACCGACGGTAGGGTGTTTCCCTATAACTTCCCGGCCATGCTGACGTTCTACAGCGAGGCCTCGGCGTTCATCAACTACGTGGCCGAGCGCGAGGGCGGGCTGGACAAGCTCAAGGGCAAGAAAATCGCCACCGTCTACCACGACTCCGCCTACGGCCGGGAAACCCAGGGGCCGCTGGCGTTGCTGGCGCAGAAGTACGGCTTCGAGAACATCCAGATCGCGGTGGCCGACCCGGGTAACGAGCAGGCCGGGCAGTGGCGCCAGGTGCGGCAACTCAAGCCGGACTGGGTATTCCTGCGGACCTGGGGCGTGTCCACGCCGGTGGCGATCAAGACCGCAGCACGTTTCGGCTACCCGGTGGAACGCATCGTCGGCGACATCTGGGCCAGCTCCAACGAAGACGTGCTACCGGCCGGTGAGGCGGGCAAGGGGTATCTGGCATTGACACCCTACCCGGGCGGCGCCGACTTTGACATTCACCAGCGCATCCGCCAGCACATCCTCGATACCGGCAAGAGCGACCTCAAGGATCCGAAGAGTTTTGGCAGCGTCTACTACAACTCCGGCCTGGTGAATGCGGCCATTGCCGTCGAAGCGATCCGCACCGGGCAGAAGCATTTCGGCAACCGGCCGCTCAACGGTGAGGAAGGTCGCTGGGGCCTGGAGCATCTCGACCTCAACGATGCGCGTCTCAAGGAAATCGGTTTTCTTGGGCTGATGCAGCCGCTGCGGTTGTCCTGCAGCGACCACGAGGGCGGCGGGGCGGCCAAGGTGCAGCAGTGGGACGGCCAGCAGTGGAACCTGATCACCGACTGGGTCCAGGCCGACCGCGCCACGTTGCGCCCGTTGATCGATGCCAAGGCCGCCGAGTACGCGAAAGAGAAGGGCGTGACCCCTCGCGATTGCACGGCGCAGTGACCCTGCGCACGGCTTGGCAAATCGAAACACAACCGGGCGCGACTGCGCCCAAGGAGTAAACCATGACCATTGCGGCCCTTGCGGGCGCCGAAAGCAGTGAGTTGCTGGCGGTGCAAGACATCGAAGTGATCTACGACGGCGCGATCCTCGCCGTGGCCGGGGTTTCCCTGCGGGTCGGACAGGGCGATATCGTCGCCCTGCTCGGTGCCAACGGCGCGGGCAAGAGCACTACGCTCAAGGCCATTTCCGGGCTGGTCCAGGCCGATCGGGCGCAGGTCAGTCGTGGGCGGATTGTCTTCCAGGGACAGGACACCGCGGGGGTTGCGGCCAATCTGCTGGCACGCCAGGGCATTGTTCATGTGCTGGAGGGGCGGCATGTGTTCGCCCACCTGACGATCGAGGATAACCTGCGCAGTGGCGGTTTCCTGCGCAAGCCGACGCGCCGGGAGCTGGAGCACGATCTGGAGCGGATCTACGCCTGGTTCCCACGGCTGAAGACCAAGCGCAAGACCCAGGCCGGGCTGACCTCGGGCGGCGAGCAGCAGATGCTTGCCATCGGCCGGGCCTTGATGACCCAGCCTCGACTGGTGCTGCTCGACGAACCCTCGATGGGGCTGGCACCGATTCTCGTCGAAGAGATTTTCGCCATCGTCGCGCAGCTCAATGCCCAGGAGGGCGTGAGCTTTCTGGTGGCCGAGCAGAACATCAATGTCGCCCTGCGCCATGCCAGCTACGCCTACATCCTGGAGAACGGGCGGGTAGTGGGCGAGGGCGACGCTACTGAGCTGGCGGCGCGGGAAGACCTCCAGCATTTTTACCTGGGTGGCAAGGCTCGCTGAGGGCGGCGCAACGCAACTGTTCGCTGGGCAACAGTTTATCGACAGTTTGCCGCTCACGGAGCTTTCAAACGTACTTGGATTTATCTTCAAGGTATTGAATATAAAGCGTTTTTAATTTTGGTACGGGCTGTGCTTTAGCGCTGTATGAACCCGTTATGCATGGAGTAGCACATGACCGACTCACCGTCTTTCGATCTGCCTGGGCAGGCCCATCCGGCGCCGCGCAGTCCGGCCCACATCATCCGTAGCGACGCCGAGGCCATCGAGGTGGCGCAGCGCCTGGCCGAGGATTTCGCCCGCGAGGCGGCCTTGCGCGACCGCGAGCGACGGCTGCCCTGGGAAGAGCTCGAACGTTTTTCCGCGAGCGGGCTGTGGGCGATCCGCGTGCCGAAGGCCTACGGTGGCGCCGAGGTGTCCTATGCCACCCTCAGCGAAGTGATCGCGATCATTTCCGCTGCCGATCCGTCCCTCGGCCAGTTGCCGCAGAACCATTTCGGTGTGCTCAGCAACCTCAGCCTGACCGGCAGCGAGGAGCAGAAGCGCCGCTACTACGCCAAGGTTCTGCAAGGCTATCGTTTCGGCAACGCCTTTTCCGAAGCGCGCAGCCAGTACGTCACCACCTTCCAGACGCAGATCCGTTTCGACGGCGACACGGCCGTACTCGACGGCGAGAAGGCCTACTGCACCGGTGCGTTGTTCGCCCACATCGTGCCGGTCGCCGGGGTGGACGAGGCGGGGCACGTTCATATCGCCCTCGTTCCACGGGATGCAGCGGGCCTGACGGTGATCGACAGTTGGGACGGCTTCGGTCAGCGCATCACCGCCAGTGGCCAGGTGCGCATCGAAGGTGTACGGGTACCGGCGAGCGACGTGGTGCCGGCCTGGAAGGCCTATGACCAACCCACCTCCGACGGCCCGATCTCGCAAATCATTCAGGCTGCGGTGGACACCGGCATTGCCCGTGGTGCGTTCGCCGAGACTTTGCGCGTAGCACGCCAGGCGCGCCCGTGGGTGGACAGCGGGCTGCAACACGGCTGGCAGGACCCGCTGGGCCAGGCGCTGATCGGTGAGTTGGCCTGGCGCCTGCAAGCGGCCGAAGCGATTCTGCGTCGCGCGGCGTACGCGGTCGACCGTGCTGTCGCCGAGCCCAGCGAGGAACGGGTTGCTGAAGCTTCGGTGATTGTCGGCCAGGCCAAGGTGCTGTCCACCGAGATTTCCCTGGAGGCTTCCAGCCGTCTGTTGGAGTTGGGCGGCACCCGCAGCGTCTCGGCCAGCCAGGGGCTGGACCGGTTCTGGCGCAATGCGCGGACTCACACCCTGCACGATCCGGTGCGCTGGAAGTATCACTTGGTCGGCAATCAACTGCTCAACGGCATCAAGCCGCAACGTCATTCCTGGAACTGAGGATCGCCCATGTCCAACTTACATTCCCAAGGCCGTAGCGACCTGGCCCATGCTCGGCATGTCGAGGTGGCGCTGATTGACTATCTGCGTGCACAAAGTGCCCGCCACGAAGCGCTGGTGATTGCCGCCGTCGGCGAACTGCGCATCCGCATCGACGCTGCTGACGCCTTGCTGGAGTACGCCGATGAGTCCCAGTCGGCTGCCATTGCCTTTCGCTTGGCTGCCGCCGAGGCGGCGCGCCTGGCGGGTGACGTGTACTTCGAACTGGCCGGCCGCAGCCTGCCGCGGCCCCTGCCAGACAGCGCCGAACCGGCCTTGCTGACCCAGCGCCGGTTGCTGGGCGACCACTACCTCAACGGCGCCGCGTTGGCCGACGAGCAAGAAGGGCGCCTGGCTGCGGGATAGGCAATGGATCGTGATGAAATCGGGGAGTGCCGGAGTGCTCCCCGGGTTGTTCGCTGAAGATCACCTGGCGTTTCCTGCGGTTCGGTTTGAATCGCAGGAAACGTTCCCCGGGGAACGGAACCGACGCCGGCTCAGGCCAGCCCGAATACCCTGCGCGCGTTACCGTGGAAGAACTTCTCCAGCACCTCGTCTTTAAGCCCCAGTTGCAGGGCGTCTTCGATGCTTTGACGGATCGGTCGGAAGGTGTAGGACGAGCCGAATAGCAACTGGTCGGCCAGGTAGCCGTTGGCCGCTTGCACGTAACCCTCGCTGCCTGGCTGGAACAGGTACATGTCCGGCACCAGGTGAATGTTTTCAAAGCGGAAAGCAACGCCGAGGGCCTGCTGAACGTTGGGCCAGTAGCCGTGGTAGACGACGATCGTTAGGTCCGGGAACGCACGGGCCACGGCCGCCAGGCGTGCCGGGTCGTTGTAGCTCGGGTCCGGGGTGGTCGGCCCACTCATCAGGAACAGCGGGATACCGCGCTTTTGCAGGTGTTCGTAGAGCGGCCAGTACAGCGCATCGTCAGGGTGCCGGGCCGGCTCGGCGAAGCCCGGTTCCAGGTCGATGCCGGCCAGGCCCAGGTGATCGATCGCCCGGTCTATTTCCGCCAGGGCGCCTTCGATTCCTTGTAGCACCGGCTCTACCGAGCCGATGCCGATCAGCTCGTCGTGACCCCGAACGATTTCGTGGATGCGCTCATTCGGCAGGTGCTGGCTCGGTGTGTGGCGGCCCACCACCACGGCTTTGTCCAGCCCGGCGTCACGCACCTCGGCGAGAAAACCCTCCGGTGTCAGCGAACGTTCGAAGTGATCGTCCGGGCCGCGGGTGCCGACGCGCCGGTTGAGCCAGCGCGCCACGGCGTGTTCGGGCGAGCCCGGTATCCCGCCGAAAAATGGGTGCAGGTAGGCCGGGCGACAACGCAGGTCGATGACGTTCATGCGACTTTCTCCTTGCCGGCGCGGACGTCGAAGGCACCGCCAGTGAAGGCGCCTTCCACGGTGACCTTGCCCTTGCCCGGCAACAGCGGGAACACCAGTTCGGCGAAGCGATAGGCTTCTTCCAGGTGCGGGTAACCCGAGAGGACGAAGCTGTCGACGCCCAGGTCGGCGTATTCGAGCAGACGTGCGGCGACGGTTTCCGGATCGCCGACCAGTGCAGTGCCGGCGCCACCGCGAACCAGGCCGACCCCGGCCCAGAGGTTGGGCGCCACTTCCAGCTTGTTGCGGTCGCCGCCGTGTAACGCGGCCATGCGCCGCTGGCCTTCGGAATCCATCTTGACGTAGTTGGCCTGGGCGGCGGCGATGGTGGCGTCGTCGAGGTGGCTGATCAATTCGTCGGCAGCGGCCCAGGCGGCTTCGCTGGTTTCCCGCACGATCACGTGCAGGCGCACGCCGAAGCGCACGCTGCGGCCATGCCTGGCGGCACGAGCGCGCACGTCGGCGATCTTCTCGGCCACGGCCGCCGGCGGTTCACCCCAGGTCAGGTAGGCATCGACATGCTTGGCTGC
>NZ_JACNDD010000203.1:0-10095 GCF_017351395.1 Pseudomonas sp. FW305-28 | reverse complement strand
AAGCTCCCACATGGGGTCACGGCGCGTCAGTCCACCAAGGTGCACGCCATGACCACCGCATCCTCACGGCCCCCCACCGCCGGGTAGTAATCCCGACGTCGGCCCACTTCGTTGAAGCCATAGCGCTCATACAAGCGGAACGCCGTGCGGTTGCTGTCGCGCACCTCCAGGAAACATTCCCGGGCCTCGGCCTTGTAGGCGATGGACATGAGGTGTTCCAACAGGCGCAACCCCAGGCCACGGCCCTGGTTTTCCGGTTTGACGGTAATGTTGAGCAAGTGCGCCTCATCCAGGATGATCTGCACCACGCCATGGCCCACTTGCTGCTGGCCTTCGAACATCAGCCAGATCTGGTATTTGCCCAACCCGTCGAGAAATATCCCGCGAGTCCAGGGGTGGCTGTAGGCCGCGTATTCGATTTTCAGTACAGCGTCGAGGTCCGCCTCGGTCATCGGGCGGAACGATACAGCGTCACTCATTCGATTCTTTCCAGCGCGCCATCAGCCGGCGCATGGCTTGCCAGACATCAGCCTTGCGCTGTGGCGTCTCCATTAACAGTTCCAACCCGGGCAATGCCCAGGCCGAGCCCAGGCCTTCGACCTGCAGTTCGCGATTGAACGCTTCGGCATCCGCTTCACCGGCAAACTTCACCGCCGGCAGGCCGATCAGCCACAGGCACACGCAGGGCTCGTCTTCGAGCCGAGCCGAAACGAAGCCCTGGACGAAATCCCGCGCCGCTTCCGGCCCCTGGTCCATGGTGCCCCGTGACAACAACGGCCAACGCACCGGCTCGCCGATGATTTGCGGGCTGTCCGGCAGACCGGCGGCACGCAGCATGTCCTTGAGCAGCAAATAGGCCGGATCACGGCTTTGGAACGGCTCGCCCGTGGGCAACTCCACCAACAGCAGGCAACGCCCGGCCCGCAGCAGTTGCAGGGCGAAACGCGGTGGGGCGACGTAGGGAGCCTTGGGCGGCGCCTCGACCACCTCTTCCACCGGCTTGGCATTGGTGCGGGTCGAGGCCAGGCTCGGGCGCGGCACTTCGATTTTTGGTCGCTCGGGGGCTGGCGCGGGCGGCTCGGCGACCGTCTTGGCCACAGGCGCCGTCACGGCCGGCCCGATGTACTCGGGCTCGGGCGCTTCCAACAGCTCGGGCCGCGACGGGGCGGCGAACGGCAATTCGGTACGCGGCAGCCAGTTGACCACCTGCATGGCGGTCAGATAGGCGCGGCGACGGGACTCGATAAGCAAGGGTCGGCCACTTGTGGATAACTGAAAGTGGAAGCGATTCTACCGCCCTTCGCCGCGGATCGCTTCCCTGTTGGAGCAATTGTTGATCGATAGCGAACGACAGTCCGTCCAAGGGGTGAATCGCAACCGGCTCGATGCAGTACAATCGCCGCTTTTAATTGCCAACCCGACGGCCATTGCGATGATCGAACCCAAGCGCGTCTTGCGCGCCCTCGCTGAACACTGGGCATTGCTGGAACCTTTGTGCGAGCACTTCGACCAGGGCACCCTGAGCCTCAACGAATTGCGTTCACAGCTGGCCGCCCAACAACTGGACAGCACGCCCCAGGACATCACCAACCTGCTGGACGTGTGGATCCGCCTGGACATCCTCGTACCGGTGGCGAAAAGCCCGAACCGCTTCGAGCTCAACGCCCAGATCCACGACTTCCTCGCCTACCTGCGCCGCGAACACCGCCTGGGCCTGTGCCTGGAAATCGAAGCCTACCTGCGCCACCTCGAGCGCCTGGCCGGTTATATCCAGGACGCCTTCGACATTCGCGACGGCAACGACCTGGCACGCCAGTTGCGCCTGCTGGACATGCGCGTGCGCGACGTCCTCAAGAAACTCGCCAACGACGAACAGGCCCTGGTGGCCGTGGCCGAACGGGCCAAGACCAGCGACCGACAGATCCCGCTACGTCAACGCTACGCCGAAGTGTTGGCGACCTGGGACGAATACGTCGAGCCGATGATCCAATTGGTGAACGCCGACGGCGCCTTCGAGCAAGGCGTACGCAAGGTCGAGAACGTGCTGTTGCGCATGCTCACCGAACAGCAGCGCCTCGGGCACCTGGTGGACGATGACATGCTGCTGCGCACCCACGCGCGCATCCTCGAGATGCAGACCAGCGCCCAGTTGACCCTGCGCCATGCCCGTGAACTGCTCCTGCCGCTGCGCGAGGAGGCTCGCCGCCACAACGCCGTGACCCGTGGCGCCGCGCTGGCCCTGGCCGCCATTCGCCGCAAAGGCATCGATGCCGTGCCGCAAGCCGCCATGCCGCTGTTCACCCGGCCGCAAAGCACCTTCCTGGGCAGTGCCAGCCAGGTCGAAGCCTATGTCTATGCCCTGGCCCGCTTCGAACCGAAACCGGCGCGCTTCCCCAAGTCCCACAAGACCCACAAGGGTGGCGAAGCACCACGCGCGCCACGCACCGTGCGCGAGATGGTCGAGCGTTGCGAAGACGCCCTGCCGATGCCGGACCTGATGACCTGGTTGCTGGAACAGGAACCGGACGGCGCCACCGACGAATTGCTGTACTGGTTCTCGCGCCTGTCGCGGGAAAAACGCTTCAAGCGCGAGCGCCTGGAGCGCCGCGACTACCACACTCACGAGCATCAGGTCAGCCTGCGCTCCTTCGCCCTGCTCTCGGCCGGCGACACCGCCGCCGAGGATTCTGCGAGCATCCCCCATGCATCTTGATCTATCCGAACTGTCCCAGCTGGCGCCGATCTTCCGCGAGCTGTTCAAGGGTTACCACGTCAGCCGCCGCGACCCGGAGCTGTACGCCCAACTGTCGAACTTCCAGGACCAGTACCGCACGCTGTTCAAGGCCCTGGGCTTCGAGCTGGTGTGCGACACCCGTGGCTTCTACTACTTCGTCCCGGACCTGGCCGCCGCGGCGGTGAACAAGACCGCCCAGCGCCTGGCCCTGTTCACCTTCATCCTGGTCGAGCACCTGGCCGACCAGGGCCGCGACCCGATTGCCGTGCTCGACGGCGGCAGCCTGGGCCGCGATGAGCTGCCTTCGCTGCTGGAAAAATACCGCGACCTGTTCATCCAGGCCGAAGTACAGACCCAGGAAGAGCTGGAAGAAAAAATCATGCGCCGCATGACCCAACTGGGTTTTGCCAGCGAAGAAAACGGCGTGTACCGCTTCCTGCCGCCGATGCACCGCTTCCTCGACGTCTGCCTTTCGGTCCAGCAGGACCGCAACCTGGCCGCCAGCCTGCACAGCGTGCTGCCGTTGCCAGTACCGGTATTGATCGACGAAGACAGCGACGAAAAACTGCTGCAGACCGATGATCCGCTGGACCTCAGCGAATTCGAAGGTGAAAGCGAAGAAGACGCCCTGGCCCGCGCCATTGCCGAAGAACAGGAGACCGACGCATGAGCAAGGAACGCTACGGCATCCGCCGCTTTGCCCTTTTGAACACCGCCGGCTACAGCCTTGGCTTGTTCCCGCTGGAAGAACCGCTGTCGGTTTACGGTGCGAACAACCTGGGTAAATCCGCCTCGATCAACGCCTTGCAGTTCCCGATCCTGGCGCGCATGTCGGACATGAGCTTCGGCAAGTACAGCCTGGAGCAGTCCCGGCGTTTCTACTTCGCCTCGGACACCAGCTACATCCTGGTGGAAGTCGCCCTGCCCCACGGCCCGCACGTCATTGGCGTGGTCGGTCGCGGTCCCGGCGGCGGTTTCGGGCACCAGTTCTTTGCCTATGCCGGTAAACTGGACCTGGCCCACTATCAGAAAAATGACACCTGCCTGCGGCAGAAAGAGCTGTTCACCAACCTGGAGCGCGAAGGCCTGAAAGCCTACGAACTCAAGCCGGATGAACTGCGACGCCTGCTGGTGGGTGGTCACACCTCGATCCCGCTGGACCTGACGCTGATCCCGCTGCGTTCCACCAGCGAACAAAGCCTCAAGACCTTCCGCGCCCTGTTCATCAACCTGCTGCACATGCGGGAAATCACCGCGGCCAAGCTCAAGCAATTGTTCCTCGATGCGTTCGAGCACAGCCTGCGTTCCGGCAGCGTGGACTACATCGCCGCGTGCGAAGAAGCCTTCCGCGACGTACGCCGCATGGAACAGGACTACAACTCCCTCGTGGCCGCCGGCCCGCTGGTGGAAGCCCTGGCCAATGGCGTGAAGCAGCGCGATGTCCTGCGCGGCAAATTGCATCGCCTCTCGCCATTGCTCGATTCGTTGCTGGGCACCTGGTCGGACTACGCCAGTGCGCGCAAGGAAGAGCTGACTATCCAGGCCGAACACTACCGCAACGAGCAGGACTCGCTGCAGAACGATCAGCGCGGTGGCACCCAGGAGCTGATGCGCCTGGAGCGGGAAATCAGCGGCATCCAGCGCTGGCTCGGCGAGCTGTCGGTGCTCAAGCATCGCTTTGCCCTGGTGGATGACGTCAAGGTCCTGGAACAGCAACTGCTCGCCGCCAAGGACGCCCACGACGAACTGGCCGGCGCCCTGGCCCAGTCCCGGCAATTCAGCACCGAAGACCTGGAAGAGCGCCTGCGGGACCTGGAAAAACGCCTGAAGTCGGTCAAGCAGCAACTCGATCACGCCGACAACAACAGCTATGCCCGCCTGCGTGAAGAATTCTCCCAGCAGGATGTCGAACGCCTGATGCGCTTGTTCAACAGCGCCCTGTTCAGCCTGCCCCTGGGCGAACACGGCATCGCGCTGGACGAGAACGGCGATTGGGTCAAATCCATGGAGCTGATCCTCGACGGCTTCAAGGGTGAGCGCTTCGAAGTGCCGGGGCTGTCCATCGACCTGTCCCACATCGAGCCGCCCGCCCTGCAAGCCCTGGCCGACCGTGCCGCGCTGCGGGACCAGAAAGAGCGTCTGGAAAAAGAACTCAAGCAGCTCAAGACCCAGCAAGCCGTGGCCGCCGACCGCGCCGCGAGCAAGACCCAGACAGAGGCGTTGTACCAGCAGGTACTGGATGCGCAAAAAGCCTTGGAAGACTTCCGTCGCAGCCAGACCCTGAGCGCCGAGGAAGGCGAGAAGCTCGAGCAACTGGCGCAGATGGAAGCCGCCCAGGACGAACTCAAGCGCTCCAGCGATGCCTTCACCGAACGCGTCCAGCAATTGTCCGCCAAGTTGCAACTGGTGGGCCGACAGATCGCCGACATGGAAGCCAAGCAACGCACCCTCGACGACGCCCTGCGCCGTCGTCAATTGCTCCCGGCGGACCTGCCGTTCGGCACGCCGTTCATGGACCCGGTCGACGATTCCATGGACAACCTGCTGCCGCTGCTCAACGACTACCAGGACAGCTGGCAAGGGCTGCTGCGGGTCGATGGCCAGATCGAAGCGTTGTATGCCCAGGTGCGCCTCAAGGGCGTGGCCAAGTTCGACAGCGAAGATGACATGGAGCGGCGCCTGCAACTGCTGATCAACGCCTATGCCCACCGCACCGACGAGGCCCTGACCCTGGGCAAGGCACGCCGTGCGGCCGTGACCGACATCGCCCGGACCCTGCGCAACATCCGCAGCGACTACGATAGCCTTGAGCATCAACTGGCGCTGTTCAACCGCGAGATCAACAAGCGCCAGGTGTCCAACCTGCAGAGCTTCCGCATCGTCCTGGCGCCGAACAAGGAAGCGCTCAAGCACATCGACCAGATCATCCACAGCGCCGGTCAGTACGAGGAAGGCGAGACGCTGTCGGTGTTCGACCTCAGCCAGAGCGCCGAGCAGGACAACAAGAACGAAGAAGCCAAGGAATACCTGGCGCGGCTGGTGGCGGCGAATCACAACCAGCTCGGCCTCAAGGACCTGTTCGAACTGGCGTTCGAGATCACCAAGGTCAACGGCCAGCCTGTGATCCACACCGACATCGACGGCGCGGCGTCCAACGGCACCACCATGACCATCAAGGCACTGACCAACATGTACTTGTTGCTGCACCTGATGGACCGCGAACAAGCCGGCCGCGTGCGCCTGCCTTACTACCTGGACGAAGCGGCGGACATCGACGAGAAAAACCAGGCGGCACTGCTGGAAACCAGCCTGCAACTGGGCTTCGTGCCGATCCTCGCCAGTGTGAAACCGCAAGTCTGCGCCAGTGTCGCCATCGACCTGGAAGGCGGCAGCGGCCCGAACGGCATCTACATCGACGAAGCGGACTGGAAATACATCCGTCGTCACGATGCGGTGAAGGCCACGGTGAATGTGCAGGCCGACGAGCCGGAGCTGGATCCGGTGTGAAGTGAATAGCCGGGCATGAAAAAGGCCGCGGTCCATTTGGACCGCGGCCTTTTTTTATTGCTCCAGTTTTTAGTCTTCAGTGCAACGGATGGCCTCATCGCGAGCAAGCTCGCTCCCACATTGGACTGCTTCTGGATGAACGATCCTGCATCCCTGTGGGAGCGAGCTTGCTCGCGATAGCGCCACAACTACTTGCCAAGACTGATCTTCGGCGCCCAGGTCAGCCATTCGTCTTCAAACTTATCGAACAACGGGAAGGTCTGCTCCGCTCGGGCCGGATTGCCCATACGTTCACCGTCCGGCGTTGCGAACGCGATACCGCCCTGGATCAGCGTTTCAAGCGACTCGGTTCGCACCGTCGCACCCTTGAACAGACCGAAGTCCAAACCGAAGCCACTGCTGTTCCAGAAGCGTGTGCCGCTGCGCACCAGTGGCGCATATTTGGGCTCGATCAGGATATGGATCAACACCCGGTCCGCCGTCTGGCCCAGTTCATAACCGGTGACCTTGCCCACCGTGATCTCGCGATAGGTGACCGGCACGCCGATCTTCAACGAACCACGGCGGGCCGCACTCAGCACCAGGCTCAGACCCGCTTCGGGTATAGCGCTTTCCGGTGGGTTGGCCAAGGCCACGAAGCTTTTTTGTGGCCCGAGGTTTTTCGCCGAAGGCTGCACTTCAATGTATTGGCCTGTGACCAGCGTCTCCAGGTTGGAGGTCTTCATCAACCCCAACTCAGGCTTGACCACCCAGAACTGAGACCCGACCCGGGCGATACGCTCCGGCACTTCGGTGATACGCGCAGTGAGCAACACCGATTGCATGTCGGCGCTGAGATCGACCTCTTCGATCTTGCCCACATCCAGCCCTTTGAAACGGATCGGCGTACCGTTGCGCAAGCCATCGGCGCGGTCGACCTTGATCGTCACGACCGTGCCCCTCTGCTGTGCGGCTTCGCGGTCTTCAAACAGACGGAACCGTGGAACGCGCCTTTTCAACGGCACATTGGGTTCTGGCGTCTCAAAGGAAATGCCACCGGCCATCAGGCTTTGCAAGGACTCACTCTTGACCTGGATCCCGCCTGTCAAACCACCGGTGAGGGTAATGCCACTGGCGTTCCAGAATCGCGTCGAACCGTTGACCAGCCCTTCATATTCCTTCTCGATGTGCACACCGATGATCAATTGCTTTTTCTTGCGGGAGAACTGATAGCTCTGCACCGAGCCGACCTTGACCTGCTTATAGAGAATCGGACTGCCGACCTCCAGCGATCCGAGGTTTTCGGTCAGCAAGACCAGGTGCAGCCCCGGCGAGCGCAAGTCCAGTGGCGGTGCCTTCGCCCTGGCTTCGAATTCCCGTTGCGGCGCACCGCCCTTATCGCCTGGACGTATGGCAATGTAGTTACCCTTGACCAACGCTTCCAGGCCGGTGATACCTGCCAGGGAGATCGATGGCTTGACGACCCAGAACTGTGTGCCGGTGACTAGGTAATCTTCGGCCAAGGGGTCCAGGGTCAGTTCAGCCGTCGCGCTGGCCAGGTCCGGATCGACCTTGAGGTTCTTCAGGCTGCCGACCTGGATGCCTTTGTACATCACCGGCGTACGCCCGGCCTGCAATCCCTCGAAGTCGCTGAGTTTGACTTTCACCCGGATTCCCGCAGCGGCCGCATCAAAGTCTTCGTAGAGACGAAACGGCAGGCTCGGATCCGTTGGAGGACTGTCCTTGCGGCTTTCCGGTGTGGCGAATGCAATACCGCCGGCCACGATGCTGGCCAGGGACTCGCTGCGCACTTTCACACCCGACAGGTTGGCATCGATGCTGATGCCGCTGGCGTTCCAGAAACGCGTGTGTTTACGAACCAGGCTGGCATAGGTCGGCTCGATGAAGACTTTGACCTCGACTTTGCTCTGATCCTCGGACAGCAGGTAACTTTTCACCTGGCCGACCTGGATCTGTTTGTAGAACACGGGGCTGCCGCGGTTCAGCGAACCCAGTCGGTCAGCCTTGAGGGTCAGGTGCAAACCCGGTTTGGCGTCCGACAGCGGCGGCTCTTCGGCCAGGGCCTTGAATTTACGGGTCGACTCCCCCTCACCCGGGTTGATCGCCACATAGTTACCCGACACCAGGGTTTCCAAACCGGTGATCCCAGCCAGGCTCACGCTCGGCTTGACCAGCCAGAAACGTGTGCCGGTCTTGAGATACTGATCGACGTCCTTGTTCATCTCGACCGTCGCGACCACGCCCTTGGAACTGCCTTCGTCATCGAGTGTGAGCGCCGTCACCTTACCGACCGTCATCCCTTTGTAGACGACTTCGGTTTTGTTGACCTGGATGCCTTCACCACTCTCAAAGCGCACAGTGATCTCGATTCCGGTCTCGGTATAAGCCCGCCAGCCGAGCCAGCCGCCGATGATCAAGGCGATCAGCGGCAAGACCCAGATGGCTGACCAGTTCGAGGCCGGTCGGGTTTTAGCGGTAGGCAAATCAGTCATGGTCGTTATCCGACTCCGTGTTATCCCAAATCAGTCGGGGATCGAAGGTTACTGCGGCAATCATTGTCAAAATCACTACGCTGGCGAAAGCAATCGCGCCGAGACCGGCTTCGACACTGGCGAGCCGCCCAAAATTCACCACCGCCACCAGAATGGCGATCACGAATATATCCAGCATCGACCAACGACCAATGAACTCGATGAAACGGTACATAAGAATGCGCTGCCGCGCCGACATGGGCTGGTGCCGCTGCACGGAAAACAATAACAAAGCGATGCCCACCAGCTTGAAGGTCGGCACAAGGATACTGGCGATGAACACCACGGAGGCGATAGGAATCATGCCGTGGTGAACCAACTCGATGACGCCGGCCATGATGGTGCTCGGGGCGCCCTGGCCCAGTGAGTTGATGGTCATGATCGGCAGCATATTGGCCGGGATATAAAGAATCGCGGCCGTGATCAACAATGCCCAGGTTCGCATCAAGCTGTTCGGGCGACGGGGATGGATCAGCGCGCCGCAGCGAGTACAGGTTTGTTTGTCGGCCTCAGCGTCCTGCCGATTCAATTCATGGCATTCCGTACAAACCAGAATGCCGGCATCAATCGCCCGCATGGGCATCTTCTCCTGATAACGCCTGCCAGATCTGATGCGGTGACATCACCACCTCCAGCCAGACCTGGACCAGCAACAAACTGATGAAACACACCAAGCCAAGGCCTACGGTGATGGCTGCCATGTCTGCCAACTTGACGATGGCCACCAGCACGCCCATGAGGTAGACCTCGAGCATTCCCCAGTCCCGTAGATGGTGATAAATGCGGTACAGCAACAAACCGTAGCTACGGCCAACGTCCAGGCGAATGGTCAGCAGCACAGCCAACTGACAAAGCAACTTGAGTAACGGAATGCCCATGCTGCACAGGAACACGACTACCGAGACGCCTTGCATGCCGGTATCGAACAGACCCACTACGCCACTCCAGACGGTGTCCTGGGAGGACTGCCCAAGCAGATTGAGTTGCATGATGGGTAAAAAGTTGGCCGGCACATATAACAGCAGGGCGGCGATCACCAACGCAAGACTGCGTTCGACTACATTGTGCCGGTGAGCATAAAGCTCATAACCGCAGCGGGGGCACTCGGCTTTTTCGCCATGGGCCAGTTGGGGCTTGCGCATCAACAAGTCGCACTCATGACACGCAACCAAATCGCCCAGGGGGAGATCTGGCAACCTATCAGCGTCTGACGGATCGGGCATAAACAGCTCTGGCTCAGCTAAGGTGGGGCTATTCTAGTGCTCCAGCTCGAAAATAACTGTGCAAATTTATTACGAGCGTTCGCAGACTTTTATGACGGGC
>NZ_JACNDD010000202.1:0-10215 GCF_017351395.1 Pseudomonas sp. FW305-28 | reverse complement strand
ACATTGGTTTCGTGAAAGCCAGGATTCAGCGCCCACCGCAAATCCCTTGCTCGCGATAGCGGTGGACCTGCTTGCATCAGTCAGGACAACCCCAGGAACCGACTCAACGCCTCGCGCTGCGCCAACGCATCCTGGCGTCCCAACTCGATCAGCTCGCTGCAGTACCCCGCCTCGAACAACAGATAACTCAACACCCCCGCGCCACTGGTCTTGGTCGCGCCCGGCCCCCGCAGGAAAACCCGCAACGCACGGGGCAGTTCCTGACGATGGCGAGCGGCGATTTCATCGATGGGCTGGCTCGGCGAAATCACCAATACCTCCACCGGTGCGGCGCCGAGGGCATGGGCCGGCACATCATCGGGCAGCAGGTGGCTGAAACCGTTCAAGCGTTGAAGCAATTCGATGTCGCTTTCCAGGCTGTCAATGAAGGTGCTGTTGAGCATATGGCCGCCGATCTGCGCCAGGGTCGGTTGCAGGCCCGTGTAGCTGCGCTCGGAAGGATCCTGGCCACCGGCGCCACGGGGGTTGCCGCTGACGCCGATCACCAGCACGCGATTGGCCCCCAGGTGCAAGGCCGGGCTGATGGGCGCCGATTGCCGCACCGCGCCGTCGCCAAAGTACTGCGGACCGATCTTGACCGGCGCGAACAACAGCGGAATCGCCGAACTGGCCAGCAGGTGCTCCACCGACAACTGCGTCGGCACACCGATACGTCGGTGGCGCAGCCAGGCATCGATGGTCCCGCGTCCCTGGTAGAAAGTGACGGCCTGGCCGGATTCATAACCGAATGCCGTCACCGCCACCGCCCGCAGTTGCTGTTCGGCGATGGACTGCTCGATGCCCGAGGCGTGGAACTGGGCCTGGAGCAGTTCGCGCAGCGGCGAACTGTCGATCAGCGCCACCGGTAACTTGGCCCCCAGGCCCAACAGGCTGTGGGTAATGAAACGCGTCGCCTGGGCGATCACGCCCCGCCAGTCGCTGCGCATGACCTGATGGCTGCGTACCGCCTGCCAGAACGCCGTCAGCCGTTCGATGGCGGTCTTGAAGTCCATCGCCCCGCTCGCCAGGCTGACCGCGTTGATCGCCCCGGCCGAGGTGCCGACGATCACCGGAAACGGGTTATCCGCCCCGTCGGGTAACAATTCGGCAATCGCCGCCAATACCCCCACTTGATACGCCGCCCGAGCCCCGCCGCCGGAAAGAATCAAACCTGTAACCGGTTCAGCTGGGGTCATCGCAATGCTCCGTGCTCAAGGTGATATCAAAAAAACTCAGCCGCGTTTGTCGTACAGCTTGGGCTCGCCCGGTGGACGGCTCTTGAAGCGCCGGTGGGCCCAGAGGTACTGCTCGGGACAATCGCGCACCGATTGCTCGACCCATTGATTGATGCGGATGCAATCGGCTTCCTCGGTCTCCCCCGGGAAATCCGTCAACGGAGCCTGGATCACCAGCCGATAACCGCTGCCATCGGCCAGGCGCTCCTGGGTGAAAGGCACCACCAGCGCCTTGCCCAGGCGGGCGAACTTGGTGGTGGCGGTGACCGTCGCGGCCTGGATGCCGAACAGCGGCACGAACACGCTTTGCTTGGCGCCGTAGTCCTGGTCCGGCGCATACCAGATCGCCCGGCCGGCCCGCAGCAGCTTGAGCATGCCCCGCACGTCGTCACGCTCCACCGCCAGGGAGTCGAGGTTGTGCCGCTCGCGGCCCCGGCGCTGGATGTAGTCGAACAACGGGTTCTTGTGCTCACGGTACATGCCATCGATGGTGTGCTGCTGGCCGAGCAAGGCCGCGCCGATTTCCAGCGTGGTGAAATGCAGCGCCATCAGGATCACGCCCTTGCCCTCGCGCTGGGCCTGCTTGAGATGCTCCAGCCCTTCGACATGGGCCAGTTTCGCCAAACGCGAACGCGACCACCACCAACTCATGGCCATTTCGAAAAAGGCGATGCCGGTGGAGGCAAAGTTTTCCTTGAGCAGACGCTTGCGCTCGGCAGCGGACTTTTGCGGGAAACACAGTTCCAGGTTGCGACGGGCAATGCGCCGTCGGTCGCCGGCCACCCGGTACATCAGCGCCCCCAATGCACGACCGACCCGCAGCAATAACGGATAAGGCAATTGCACGATCAGCCACAACAGCCCCAGGCCGCACCACAGCAGCCAGAAACGCGGATGAAAAAATGCAGCTCGAAAACGCGGGCGATCCATTACAACTTCCATTAGGACATGGGCCGCGCATTCTACATTGTTCGACCCGGGTTGCGGCTGGCGGACGATCTCGTTATAAGTCTCGGCACTTTTAGTGACAAGCCGTTGTACGCCGACCATGAGCCAAACCGAACCGCTAGACCAAGATCCCGTGTTCCAGCTGAAGGGCAGCATGCTCGCCATTACGGTGCTGGAACTGGCCCGCAACGACCTGGAGAGCCTTGACCGGCAACTGGCGGCGAAAGTCGCCCAGGCCCCGAACTTCTTCAGCAATGCCCCCCTGGTGCTGGCCCTGGACAAGCTGCCGGCTGGCGAAGGCTCAGTGGATCTGCCAGGCCTGATGCGCATTTGCCGCCAGCACGGTCTGCGCACCCTGGCGATCCGCGCCAGCCGCATCGAAGACATCGCCGCCGCCATCGCCGTGGACATTCCCGTGCTGCCGCCGTCCGGCGCCCGGGAACGCGTGCTGGAACTGAGCCCGGTCGAAACGAAGAAAGCCCCGGAAAAACCACCGGAGCCCACCATCAAGCCAACGCGGGTCATCACCACGCCAGTGCGCGGCGGGCAGCAGATTTATGCCCAAGGTGGCGATCTGGTCATCGTGTCGTCGGTCAGCCCGGGGGCGGAACTTCTGGCCGATGGCAACATCCATGTATACGGTCCGATGCGCGGTCGAGCACTGGCCGGCGTCAAGGGTGATACCAAAGCCAGGATCTTCTGTCAGCAATTGAGCGCTGAGCTGGTTTCCATCGCCGGGCAGTACAAGGTCTCCGAGGATTTGCGTCGCGACCCGTTGTGGGGGGCCGGCGTTCAGATCAGCCTGTCGGGCGACGTGTTGAACATCATTCGGCTTTAACGGATACTGCCGCATTTTCCAAGCATCTCTAAAACGAGCGAAAACGGCTTAAACGACGTAGGAAAAAGGATCTGGCAGTGTTTACCGGAGGTAGACCCCGCCCGACAGCCAATTCCAGCCAAGCCTGTCCAATTGCAACGGTTTTCCAGAGATGTTTTTCAGGGGCTGACAAAGTCCCTTTTTCCTTAGGGGTGAAACACCTTGGCCAAGATTCTCGTGGTTACATCCGGCAAGGGTGGTGTGGGTAAGACCACCACCAGCGCCGCTATCGGTACCGGCCTCGCTCTGCGCGGCCACAAGACAGTCATCGTCGACTTCGACGTCGGCTTGCGTAACCTGGACCTGATCATGGGTTGCGAGCGTCGCGTGGTCTACGACTTCGTCAACGTCGTCAACGGCGAAGCGAACCTGCAACAGGCCCTGATCAAGGACAAGCGCCTTGAGAACCTCTACGTGCTGGCCGCCAGCCAGACCCGCGACAAAGACGCGCTGACCCAGGAAGGCGTGGAAAAAGTCCTGATGCAACTCAAGGAAGACTTCGAGTTCGTGGTCTGCGACTCCCCGGCCGGTATCGAGAAAGGTGCCCACTTGGCCATGTACTTCGCCGACGAAGCGATTGTCGTGACCAACCCGGAAGTGTCGTCGGTCCGTGACTCCGACCGCATGCTGGGCCTGCTGGCGAGCAAATCCCGCCGCGCCGAAAAGGGCGAAGAGCCGATCAAGGAACACCTGCTGCTGACCCGCTACAACCCACAACGGGTCAGCGACGGCGAAATGCTCGGCGTCGAAGACGTCAAGGAAATCCTCGCGGTCACCCTGCTGGGGGTCATTCCGGAATCCCAAGCGGTACTCAAGGCTTCCAACTCCGGCGTGCCGGTGATTCTCGACGACCAGAGCGATGCCGGCCAGGCATACAGCGATGCCGTCGATCGCCTGTTGGGCAAGACCGTGGAGCATCGTTTCCTCGATGTAACGAAGAAAGGTTTCTTCGAGCGCCTGTTTGGAGGTAGGTAATGAACCTTTTTGACTTCTTTCGTGCCAACAAAAAGCCCAGTACCGCCTCGGTCGCGAAAGAGCGTCTACAGATCATCGTGGCGCACGAACGCGGCCAACGCAGCACCCCTGACTACCTGCCAGCCTTGCAGAAGGAACTGGTGGAAGTGATCCGCAAATACGTCAACATCGGTAGCGATGACGTGCATGTGGCGCTGGAAAGCCAGGGCAGCTGCTCGATCCTGGAACTCAATATCACCCTGCCGGATCGCTGATCGCCCCGGCGGGAGCCACGGCGGCTCGGGTCCTTCTCCTCCCACCCTTGGGTTCGAGAAGGGCCCGAGCCGCCGTTGGCGTTTGTAACGAGACTGTTTTCAATGCCCCTGTCCAACATCCGCATCATTCATCAGGACGCCGCTGTCCTGGTGGTCGACAAGCCGACCCTGTTGCTTTCCGTGCCCGGCCGGGCCGACGACAACAAAGATTGCCTGATCACCCGCCTGCAGGAGAACGGCTATCCGGAAGCGCGAATCGTGCACCGACTGGACTGGGAAACCTCCGGCATCATCCTCCTGGCCCGTGACCCGGACACCCATCGCGAACTGTCCCGGCAATTTCATGATCGCGAAACCGAAAAAGCCTACACGGCGCTGTGCTGGGGCCAACCGGAGCTGGACAGTGGCAGCATCGACCTGCCCTTGCGCTATGACCCACCGACCAAACCCCGGCATGTGGTGGACCATGAACAAGGCAAACACGCCCTGACCTTCTGGCGCGTACTGGAACGTTGTGGCGACTGGTGCCGGGTCGAGCTGACGCCGATCACCGGGCGCTCGCACCAATTGCGCGTACACATGCTCTCCATCGGTCACCCGCTGCTGGGCGACGGGCTCTACGCCCATCCGCAGGCCCTCGCCGCCTGGCCACGCCTGTGCCTGCACGCCAGCATGCTGAGCTTCACCCACCCGCAAAGCGGCGAGCGCTTGCGCTTCGAGTGCCCGGCACCGTTCTAGATCCGTGAAAATGGTTTCATCCGATAAAGGCTTGGCATGCAGGTTATTGATTTTCAGGAAACACCCGTCAAAAAAGTCCGCCACCAATTGCTGTATCTGATCTACGGCGACAAGGACGCTTATCGCCACGAAGCCAAGTTCAGCATCCTCACCGCCCTGGCCCACGGCAATCCGGCGACCCTGCCCAGCATCAGGATCCTGACCGACCGGCCTGAGGATTATCGCGGCTGGCCAGTCGAAACCCTCGCGCTGAGCCCGCAGTTGCTGGCCGAGTGGCAAGGCAACAACGGTTACATTCACCGACGCAAGGCCTGTGCCATCGCGGCCGGCCTGACGCTGGCGGAGAAGACTCTGTTCGTCGACACCGACACGCTGTTCCTGTCCGATCCCGACCTGCTGTTCAAGCAAATCCAGCCAGGGCAGTACCTGATGGACAGCTTCGAATACCACTGGGACTATGTCTGCAAGCGCGAGGACTACCTCAAGCTGGGCACGCGCCTGCGCGCCCACGGCATCACCCCAGACAACAGTTTCAAGCTCTACAACAGCGGGTTATGCGGTGTGACGGACAAAGACGGCGCGCTGCTGGCCCAGGCCGTCGGGCTGATCGATGAGTGGACCGAAGGTAGCTTCGACATCCACACCATCGAACAGATCGCGATTTCATTCACCCTGCGCAACCAGGCCATCAGCGAAACCAACAAGCACGTTTATCACTACTTCGCCGAGAAGCGCTTCTTCCACACCATGCAAGCGCACTTCTTTGCCCAGCACGGCGAGGCATTCAATACCCAGTTGGTGGAGCGTTGCCACGACGTTCCGCGCACCCGGCCTTTCCCGTCGGCCTGGCGGCGGCTGAAGATCAAATGGCAGTTGCGCAATCACAGCGGCCCCTTGCACAGGATCGGTCGCGACCTGCTGTATGGCAGCGCGGCACCGGAGCATCCTTACTACAACCTCTGCCGGCACCATTGGTGGGATTCGGCATCGCGGGAGATCCTTCGCCTGGACCCGAAGCGCCAGCAACAGTGGTTCGGCCAACTGGAGCACTGGCCGCGGCACCTGCCAGAACCGTCCAAGGCACAAGACAAGTCCCTGATCATGGCGCACTTGCGCAAACGGATCACAGCCTCGGGCTGATCGATGGCGGGGCCCGTGGAACAACCCCCGACGGGGGATTGGCCTGCAACGCAGGCTGTCGATGGGGTAAACTCCCGCCCATCGCTGTCTGGAGTGACTTATGCGCGCAGAGTTGAACCAAGGCCTGATCGACTTCCTCAAGGCCTCCCCTACCCCGTTCCATGCCACCGCCACCCTGGCCAAGCGCCTGGAGGCGGCCGGCTATCAGCGTCTTGACGAACGCGAGACCTGGGCCACCGAGGCCAACGGTCGCTACTACGTCACGCGCAACGACTCCTCGATCATCGCCTTCAAGCTTGGCCGCAACTCACCGCTGCACGACGGCATTCGCCTGGTCGGCGCCCACACCGACAGCCCTTGCCTGCGGGTCAAGCCACAGCCGGAACTGCAACGCCACGGGTTCTGGCAGTTGGGCGTGGAAGTCTACGGCGGCGCGCTGCTGGCGCCGTGGTTCGACCGCGACCTGTCCCTGGCCGGGCGCGTGACCTTCCGCCGCGATGGCAAGGTCGAAAGCCAGTTGATCGATTTCAAGGCGCCGATCGCCACGATTCCGAACCTGGCCATCCACCTCAATCGCGAAGCCAACCAGGGCTGGGCCATCAACCCGCAGAACGAACTGCCGCCGATCCTCGCCCAGTTCGCCGGTGACGAGCGCGTCGACTTCCGTGCCGTGCTCACCGATCAACTGGCCCGCGAACACGGCCTGAATGCCAACGTGGTGCTCGATTACGAGTTGAGTTTCTACGACACCCAAAGCGCCGCGGTCATTGGCCTGCACGGCGACTTCATTGCCGGCGCGCGCCTGGACAACCTGCTGTCGTGCTACGCCGGCCTGCAAGCCTTGCTGAACGCCGACACCGAAGAAACGTGCGTACTGGTGTGCAACGATCACGAGGAAGTTGGCTCGTGCTCGGCCTGTGGCGCCGACGGCCCGATGCTGGAACAAACCCTGCGTCGCCTGCTGCCTGAAGGTGAAGAGTTCGTCCGCACCATTCAGAAATCCCTGCTGGTGTCGGCGGACAACGCCCACGGCGTGCACCCCAACTATGCCGACAAGCACGACGCCAACCACGGCCCCAAGCTCAACGCCGGTCCAGTGATCAAGGTCAACAGCAACCAGCGCTACGCCACCAACAGCGAAACCGCCGGGTTCTTCCGTCACCTGTGCATGGCCGAAGAAGTACCGGTGCAGAGCTTCGTGGTGCGCAGCGACATGGGCTGCGGCTCGACCATCGGCCCGATCACCGCCAGCCAGCTGGGCGTGCGCACCGTGGACATCGGCCTGCCGACCTTCGCCATGCATTCGATCCGCGAACTGTGCGGCAGCCATGACCTGGCGCATCTGGTGAAAGTGCTGAGCGCGTTCTACGCCTCTCGCGAGTTGCCATAACCGCCCCGAAGGCATGATGAACCCTGTGGGAGCAAGGCTTGCCCGCGATGAAGGTGATGCGATTTTTCCAGAAATCGAGTCGCCTTCATCGCTAGCAAGCGTTGCTCCCACACAGCGTTCGCCTCGGGATTGAGGGGTGTGCTGACACACATCATCACAACCCGGCAAAACCCCGACTAGACTGGCCTTATCCCCCCTGACAAGGCCGTCTCCATGGTTTCCATGTCTTCGTTCAACAGCATGCTGGTCCCCATCATCGCCGGCATGATCCTGCTGGCCATCGGCTTCAACTTCCGTGACAAGAACGTCGGAGTCTTTGCCATGTGGATCGGCATGTTGCTGATCCTCGCCACGGTGTTATTCAGGATCCTGGCCAAACTCAACGAGTCAGCCTGAGTTCACCTCAAGCGGGCGGTTGCTCGGGCACATCCACCCCGACATGGATCGCGTCGTGTCGCCAGAACTCCAGGTCGCAGTCGATCAGCCGCTGGTGCTGGTCATAGTTGACCCGTGCGATGCGAAGCCCGGGGCTGCCCACCGAAACCCTCAACGCCGCTGCCGCCTCCGGCTGTAAAGAGGTGGGCACGATTTCGAACTTCACCCGGCCGTAGTGCAGGTCGTAATGGCGGGCGTACAACTCGGTGATGGACTGGTTGAGATCGAACTCGAGGATGTCCGGAAAATACTGTGGGTTCAGGTAGTGTTCGACGTAGAGCACCAGGCGCTCGTCGATACGACGCACGCGGCAGATCTGGATCACGCTGGACAGCGCCGGCAGTTGCAACCAGGCACACACGGCCGCCGAAGCCGGTTGCAGGCGCGCCGAGATCACTTGGGTAGAAGGCACACGCCCCTGGGCCGCAACCATGGCGTGGAAATGGCTGCGCTGCATCAGGTTGTAGGCCAGGCGCGGCGGCGAGACGAACCAGCCGCGGCGCTCCTCCCGATAGATCTGCCCCTGGGCTTCGAGCTGCAACAACGCCTCGCGCACGGTGATCCGCGTGGTCCCGAACAATTCACTGAGCTTGCGCTCGGCCGGCAACTTGCTGCCGGGCGCCAGCAACCCGTGGTCGAGTTGCTCTTGCAGGACCTGTCCGATGGCTGTCACCGCTTTGGTTGCATCGATGCGCATCAACGTTACCTATCTGGACTAGGCCAGCACTGTTTCGGGGCAGGATCGACGGTTCATCGATCCACTTCTGGGTCCAGCAAGCCTAGGCACTGCACATGACTGGCAGATGACAGAGCCGCCGAACGGTCGTTGTGCCAGCGTGCAAATTAACGGCCAAGTCCTTTCATATCAGCTGTTTAACCATGGTCTACGCTTAATTCGCAGCCAACCTCCACGAGCCGGGTATTTCCTGGAGCCTCCAACACCGACATCAAAATGTCACAGGGCTCGCCTACATTGGCTCAGGTATTGCTGACCTAGACCAACACAACCGCAATCGCAGCGTTGAAAACGCCCATAGGAGCTTCGGATGAAACAGCTTTTCCTGGCATCACTGTTAGGCTCGACCATTGCCATGTGCACCGCCGCCATGGCCGCTGACACCGATCTGAAAACGTTGGAAGCCGCTGCGAAAGCGGAAGGCGCCGTCAACAGTGTCGGCATGCCCGATGACTGGGCAAACTGGAAAGGCACCTGGGACGACCTGGCCAAGGTCTACGGCTTGAAACACATCGACACCGACATGAGCTCGGCCCAGGAAATCGCCAAGTTCGCCGCCGAAAAAGACAACGCCAGTGCCGACATCGGCGACGTCGGGGCGGCGTTCGGCCTGATCGCGGTCAAGCAGGGCGTGGTCCAGCCCTACAAGCCAAGCACCTGGGAACAAGTGCCCGCCTGGGCCAAGGACAAAGACGGCAACTGGGCATTGGCCTACACCGGCACCATCGCCTTCATCGTCAACAAGAAGCTGCTGCACGGTTCCGAAGTGCCGACCAAATGGGCTGACCTGAAGACCGGCAAATACAAAGTCTCCATCGGTGACGTGAGCACCGCGGCCCAGGCCGCCAACGGCGTGCTGGCGGCGGCCCTGGCCAACGGCGGCGACGAGAAGAACCTCCAGCCGGCCCTGTTGATGTTTGCCGAGATCGCCAAGCAAGGGCGCCTGTCCATGGCCAACCCAACCATCGCCACGATGGAAAAAGGTGAAGTCGAAGTCGGTGTGGTCTGGGACTTCAACGGCCTGAGCTACAAGGCCAAGATGGCCAACCCGGATGATTACGTCGTGCTGATTCCGTCCGACGGCTCGGTCATCTCCGGCTACACCACCATCATCAACAAATACGCCAAGCACCCGAACGCCGCCAAGCTGGCCCGCGAGTACATCTTCAGCGACGCCGGCCAGATCAACCTGGCCAAGGGCAACGCCCGTCCGATCCGCGCCGAGCATCTGAAACTGCCGGAAGAGGTCCAGGCCAAGCTGCTGCCGAACGAGCAGTACAAAGGCGTGACCCCGATCAAGGATGCAGATGCGTGGGAGAAGACTTCCAAGGCACTGCCGCAGGCGTGGAATGAACAAGTCATCGTCGAGATGAAGTGAGGCGGTAGTCAGACCCGCTCGGATATCCACTGGCAATCCAATTGTGGGGGCAGGCCCTTGTGGGAGCAAA
>NZ_JACNDD010000201.1:0-10276 GCF_017351395.1 Pseudomonas sp. FW305-28 | reverse complement strand
CTCGCTCCCACAAGAGCTATCCCATCGGTTTTATGACAGGTACAAAAAAAGCGGCGCTATATGCGCCGCTTTCTGTTGCCCCAGGATCAGCGATGACCGCCCCTTCCGTCATGACCACCGCGTCCCCGATGATCACGCCCGCCTCGACCGCCTCGGTCGTCATTCCAACCGCCCCGGTCACGGCCGTCCCAGCCGCCCCGATTCGGATAAGACCGGTACGCCGCTCGCGGTGGCGAGTAGTAGCGTGGGCCTTGTTGGTAGTAACGCGGTGCCGAGTAATAGCGCGGCGCCGGTTGGTAATACCGCGGGGCGTAATAGCCACGCGGGGCCGAATAATAACTCCCGCCACCGTAATAGACCGGCGCCGGTGAGGTGTAGACCTCGGAACGGTAGTAGCTCGAGTCTCCGTCGTAATAAGGCACGCAGGCCGAAAGAGTCAAACCGAGAAACGCAATGAGCAGCAGTCGTCGATACATGGCGGCCTCCTGGACCGCGGATGGGCCACATCAGCGACGCTGATGGGCGGCAGTCAACAGGGTGTGACTGACAACTACTCAGACAGCAAAATCGGAATCTGGTGCGACCTGGCAACAACTGGAAACATGTCCCTCGTCGCTCTTTTCCGGTGCGCGAGAGCACCACAAGCAAGCACAAATCCGCCCTCGATCCTCCTTCCCCAACACCTGCCCTCTCTGGCCCGGGGCTTTGCCGGAGTTGGCACGGCTCTCGCTTTAACAAACTCCGTGCAGGAGTCATCACAGGTTCGCGGCACCACAATTTGCAATGGCTGACTAGGGTTCCGGCTCGCCTCTGGCGAGTGGCTGGTCCGAGAGTTGGCGACCTCCAGTTGAGGTTACACGGCGGGACAAAAGCCCGGGAGACAAGCCACCGTTCGCGGTGCCGCGTTGCTCCTGCCCGCCCTTGATCAACTGGAGAACCACCATGCTCAAGCTTCGTCTGTCCGCCCTGCTCCTCGCCGCCCTCTCGGCCCTCGTGAGCTTTTCATCCGCCGCCGCACAAAAAGACCACTTCAGCGTCTGCTGGACCATTTACGCCGGCTGGATGCCCTGGGAATACGCCGGCAGCCAGGGCATCGTCGACAAATGGGCGAAAAAATACGGCATCAAGATCGATGTCGTGCAGCTCAACGATTACGTTGAATCCATCAATCAGTACACCGCCGGTCAGTTCGATGGCTGCACCATGACCAACATGGACGCCCTGACCATTCCCGCCGCCGGTGGCGTGGACAGCACCGCGCTGATCGTCAGCGATTTCTCTAACGGCAACGACGGCATCGTCCTCAAGGGCGAGGGCAAGAAAGTGGCCGACCTCAAGGGCATGGACGTCAATCTGGTGGAACTGTCGGTGTCCCATTACCTGCTGGCCCGCGCCCTGGATTCCGTCGGCCTTGCCGAAAAGGACCTGAAAGTCGTCAACACCTCCGACGCCGACATCTCCGCCGCGTTCAACACCGATCAGGTCAAGGCCGTCACCACCTGGAACCCGATGCTCTCGGACATCAAGGCCCAGCCCGGCGTGAGCGAAGTGTTCAATTCCAGCCAGGTTCCCGGCGAGATCATGGACATGATGGTGGTCAACACCCAGACCTTGCAGGACAACCCGGCCCTGGGCAAAGCGTTGACCGGCGCCTGGTTTGAAGTGGTGGCGCTGATGAATGCGAAAAACCCAGCCAGCCAGGCCGCGTTGGAACACATGGCCAAAGCCTCGGGCACCGACCTCAAAGGTTTCCAGGCGCAACTGGACACCACCAAGCTGTTCGCCACGCCCAAAGAAGCCCTCGGTTTCGCCACCAGCGAACAACTGCCCGCCACCATGGGCAAGGTCGCCGAATTCTCCTTCCAGCACGGTTTGTTGGGCGAAGGCGCCAAGGACACAAACGCGGTCGGCATGGCGTTCGCCAATGGCGTGACCCGCGGCGACAAGGCCAACCTCAAGCTGCGCTTTGACCCGACCTACGTACAGCTGGCCGCCGACGCCAAGCTGTAAACCGGAGGACCTGGCATGCGCCTGATCAACCGCTACCCGGATCGTCCCAGCCGCTTGTTGCTGGTGATCCTGCCATTCGCGCTGGTGTTGTTCGCCTACTTCATGGGCTCGGCCGAACGGTTGACGGACAACCCCAACGACAAACTGCTGCCCAGCGCCGTACAAATGGCCGATGCGGTCAAGCGCCTGGCCTTCACCGCTGACGCCCGCAGCGGCGAATACCTGCTCTGGCAGGACACCGCCTCAAGCCTGCGCCGGTTGGCCATCGGCCTGGGCATCAGTGCCCTGGCCGGGCTGTGCCTGGGCATTGCCGCCGGCACGTTGCCGCTATTGGGCGCGCCGTTATCGCCGCTGCTCACCGTGGTGTCGATGGTGCCGCCGCTGGCTATCCTGCCGATCCTGTTCATCGTCTTCGGCCTGGGAGAGTTGTCGAAAGTGATGCTGATCGTGATTGGCATCACACCGTGCCTGGCCCGGGACCTGGAACAGCGCGCTCGGGAAATTCCGCCCGAACTGCTGATCAAGGCCCAGACTCTCGGCGCTTCGACCTGGACCCTGATGCTGCGGGTGGTGCTGCCGCAATTACTGCCGCGCCTGTTGATTTCCCTGCGACTGATGCTCGGTTCGGCCTGGCTGTTTCTGATCGCCGCCGAAGCCATCGCCTCCACCGATGGGCTGGGCTATCGGATTTTCCTGGTGCGCCGTTACCTGGCGATGGACGTGATCTTGCCGTACGTGGTGTGGATCACCCTGCTCGCCTGGCTGATGGACTGGGGCCTCAAGCGCCTGACCCGGCAAGCGTTCCCCTGGTATGAGGGGGCGAAGGCATGAGTTTCATTACCGTGAACAATGTCTGGCAACAGTACGGCGATCAGGTGGTGCTCGAGCGCTTGAACCTGAGCGTCGCCGAGGGTGAGTTCTGCACCTTGGTGGGGGCGTCGGGTTGCGGCAAGTCGACCTTCCTGCGCTTGCTACTGGGCCAGGAACGCGCCAGTCGCGGACAGATTCTCCTGGATGGCGAGCCCTTGGCCGGCGAGCCGGATGCCAGCCGCGGCGTGGTGTTCCAGCGTTACTCGGTGTTCCCGCACCTGACCGTGCTGGACAACGTCGCCCTGGGCCTGGAGTTGCCGCGCTCGCCGCTACTGGGCCGTCTGTTCGGCAGCGCCAAACGCCAGGCCCGGGAAGACGCCGCACACTTGCTGGACAAAGTCGGACTCGGCCATGCGCTGGATAAATACCCGGCGCAACTGTCCGGAGGCATGCAGCAGCGACTGGCCATCGCCCAGGCACTGATCATGAAGCCGCGGGTCCTGCTGCTGGACGAACCCTTCGGCGCCCTCGACCCGGGCATTCGCAAAGACATGCACGCCTTGTTGCTGGAGTTGTGGCGCGAAACCCGCCTGACCGTGTTCATGGTCACCCATGACCTGTCCGAAGGTTTCAGCCTCGGCACGCGCCTGCTGGTGTTCGACAAAGTCCGTGTCGATCCCCACGCCCCTGGCGCCTATGGCGCCCGCATCACCTACGACATTCCATTGAACAGCGACCGCCGCACCGCCCGTGCCGCCGTCGACGCCCTGCCCGCCGAACTGGCCGGCACATTGCGTATCGCTTGAAAGGAGTTTTTCCATGCCCGACTCGACCCGCTTGTTTACGCCCTTCGCCGAAGAACTGCTGCCCGGCGGCGGCCACCGTTCGTTCGTGCTCAAGCGCGGCCAGCTGCTGCGCCTGACCGATCTGCGCGGCGGGGCCAACGTGAGCCTGACGCTACTCAATGCCAACGAGAAAACCGAACGCTTGAACCTGCCTGACAGCCTCAAATGCCAACACACCGCCAAGCTCACCGCCGGCCACTGCCTCTACTCGGACATGGGCCGGGTACTGGCGGCCATCACCGCCGACACCTGCGGCTGGAGCGACAGCCTGGGCGGCGTGCTCTGCGCCGAGGAAGTCGCACAAAAATACGGTCAGGGTCGCTACCAGGAACTGCGCAACGGCTTCTTTCGCAACGGCACCGACAACCTGTTGGTGGAACTGGGCAAATGGGGCCTGGGCCTGTCCGACCTGTTGATGACCCTCAACCTGTTCAGCCGGGTCGATGTCGATGAGGCGGGAAACTTTCACTTCGTCGAGGGCAACTCCCTGACCGGCGACTACATCGAGCTGTACGCGCCAATGGACACCCTGGTGGTGCTGACCGCGCTGCAACATCCGATGGACCCAAACCCGCAATACGCCCCGCAACCGCTCAAGCTCAGCTGGATGAATGCCGACGCCAGCGTCGCCGAGCACTGCCGTCTTTCGCGCCCGGAAAACCAGCGCGGCTTCATCAACACCGACCGCCTGTTCACCTGAGGATCGCTGCCATGTCACTCGCCATCGCCACCGCACACAAGCAACCCGACACCGCTGTCTACCGTGCCACGATTCCCGCCGGGGAACCCTGGCTGGTGGAGGTCAAGGCGGGCCAGACCCTGCGCATCCTCGACCTCGAAGGCAACCAGGCGGTCGATACGCTGTTCTACAGCCTGGCCAACCCCAAGGAACGCTACGACGTGCAACGCACCCTGCGCCGGCAAAACAGCGTTTATTTGAGCACCGGCAGCGTGCTCTATTCCAACCTCGGCCACCCGATGCTGACCATCGTCGAAGACACTTGCGGGCGCCACGACACCCTCGGCGGCGCCTGCGCCCAGGAAAGCAACACCGTGCGCTACGCCCTGGAAAAACGCTACATGCACAGCTGCCGTGACAACTACCTGCGGGCCTGCGCCCACGATGGTCGCCTGGGCAAGGGCGATATCGGGCCGAACATCAACTTTTTCATGAACGTGCCGGTCACCGCCGACGGCGGGCTGACCTTCGAAGACGGGATCTCGGCGCCAGGCAAATACGTCGACCTGCGGGCCGAGATGGACGTGATCGTGCTGATCTCCAACTGCCCGCAACTGAATAACCCGTGCAACGCCTACAACCCCACGCCAGCGGAGCTTTTGATATGGAACTGAAACTCACCCGCCTGCGTCGCTGGCTGTTCACGCTGTGCCAGAGCCGATCGGGGCAATGCATCAAGTAACGCCCTGATCCCCTGTGGGAGCGAGCTTGCTCGCGATAGCGGTCTGTCAGGCACATCGATGTTGGATGGACCATCGCTATCGCGAGCAAGCTCGCTCCCACAAGGGGCGCAGTGATGTTTGGAGGTTTGCCACCTGGGACGACCCCGGTGGCCATCGACAACTGCGGGACGGCCCGCATCCCAGTTCAGGCAGCGCTCATGCCTGAGGGGGCAATGCCATGTTCGAAAAAATCCTGATTGCCAACCGTGGCGCCATCGCTTGCCGCATCCTGCGGACCCTGGGCGAGCTGAAGGTCCACGGCGTGGCGGTGTATTCCCAAGCCGACGCCGCCAGCCTGCATATCTTGCAGGCCGACGAAGCCCACAGCCTGGGCGAAGGCGCGGCGGCCAATACGTATCTGGCGGTGGACAAGCTCCTGGCGATTGCCAAAAGCAGCGGCGCAACGGCGATTCATCCCGGCTACGGCTTTCTCTCGGAAAACGCAGCCTTCGCCGAAGCCTGCGAAGCGGCCGGTGTCGCCTTCATTGGTCCGACGCCACAACAACTGCGCGTGTTCGGTCTCAAGCACACCGCCCGCGACCTGGCGCGGCAACACGGCGTGCCCCTGCTCGAAGGCACCGAACTGCTGGACAGCCTCGACGCCGCACTGTTGGCCGGCACCCGGATTGGCTATCCGGTGATGCTCAAAAGCACGGCCGGCGGCGGCGGCATCGGCATGCGCGTGTGCCGCAGCGCCGCCGAGCTGAGCGAATCCTTCGAAGCGGTCAAGCGCCTGGGCCAGAACAACTTCAGCGACGCCGGAGTATTCATCGAGAAATACATCGAGAAGGCCCGGCACCTGGAGGTGCAGGTGTTCGGCGACGGCCAGGGCCAGGTGATCGCCCTGGGCGTGCGCGACTGCTCGGTGCAACGGCGCAACCAGAAGGTCCTCGAGGAAACCCCGGCGCCCAACCTGCCCGAAGGCATGGCCGACGAACTCTGCGCAGCGGCGATCCAACTGGCCCAGGCGGTGAATTACCGCAGCGCCGGCACTGTGGAATTCGTGTTCGACAGCGACGCCGGGCGCTTTTACTTTCTGGAAGTGAACACCCGCCTGCAAGTGGAGCACGGTGTCACCGAACAGGTGTGGGGCGTGGACCTGGTGCGCTGGATGGTGCAACTGGCTGCCGGAGACCTCCCGCCGCTGAACGAGTTGAGCCAGGGTTTAAAAGCCGAGGGCCACGCGATCCAGGCGCGCTTGTACGCCGAGGATCCAGGCCGGGACTTCCAGCCAAGCCCGGGACTGCTGACCGCCGTGAAATTCCCCGAGGCCGACGGCAAACAGTTGCGCATCGACACCTGGGTCGAGGCCGGTTGCCAGATCCCGCCCTATTTCGACCCGATGATCGCCAAGGTCATTCGCTGGGCGCCAACCCGCGAACAGGCCCGCCTGGGCTTGCACCAAGCGCTGGACGAAAGCCTGCTGTACGGCGTCGAAACCAACCGCGCCTACCTGCAACAGATTCTCCTTGATGCACCGTTTGCCAACGGCCAGCCCTGGACCCGCTGCCTGGACGCGTTGGTCTACCGTGCCAACACCGTTGAAGTGCTCAGCCCCGGCACCCAGACCAGCGTCCAGGACTATCCCGGCCGCCTCGGTTATTGGGCGGTGGGGGTGCCGCCGTCAGGACCGATGGACAGCCGTTCGTTGCGCCTGGGCAACCGCCTGCTGGGCAATGAAGAAGGTGCGGCGGCATTGGAAATCACCATGAACGGGCCGCTGCTGCGTTTCAACTGCGATGCCCGGGTGGCGGTGACCGGTGCGGTGATTGCCCTCACGCTCGACGGTGAAGCCGTACCGATGAACACCCCGCTGTCGATCGCTGCCGGCGCCACCCTCGCCATCGGCAACATTTCCGGTGCCGGGGCGCGCAGCTACCTGTGCCTGCAGGGTGGCGTACAAGTGCCGGATTACCTGGGCAGTAAAAGCACGTTTACCCTCGGCCAGTTTGGCGGCCATGGCGGACGAGCATTGTGTACCGGCGACGTGTTGCACCTAGCGCCACTGGATGAGCACACGACGCTGCCGCCAACCAGCGCACCGATCCTGGAACTGCCGAGCGTGCGCCAGATCCGCGTGATCTACGGCCCCCACGGCGCGCCCGAATATTTCACCGAGCGCTCTATCCAGACGTTCTTCGACACCGCCTGGGAAGTGCACTTCAACTCCAGCCGCACCGGCGTCCGACTGATCGGGCCGAAACCTGAATGGGTTCGCGCCGACGGTGGCGAGGCCGGGCTGCATCCTTCCAATATCCATGACAACCCCTACGCCATCGGTGCCGTGGACTTCACCGGCGACATGCCCGTCATCCTCGGCCCCGACGGCCCGAGCCTGGGCGGTTTCGTCTGCCCGGTGACGGTGATCGAAGCGGATCTCTGGCAGTTGGGGCAGCTCAAGGCCGGGGACAAGGTGCGATTCGTGCCGGTGGATATATCGACCGCGCGCTCACTGGCCCTGAAATGGGCCCCCTGTGGGAGCGAGCTTGCTCGCGATAGCGGTCAGTCAGTGACTTCGATGTTGGATGTCCCGCCGCTATCGCGAGCAAGCTCGCTCCCACAGAGGATTGTGTCGCCTGTGGTGTTGGATATCGGGCAGGACGATACCCGCCTGGTTGCTCGCCTGGCCGGCGACACTCATCTGCTGCTGGAAATCGGCGCCCCCGAACTGGACCTGGTGCTGCGCTTTCGTGCCCACGCCTTGATGCAGGCGTTGGAACACAAACAATTGCACGGTGTGATCGACCTGACGCCAGGCATTCGCTCGCTGCAAGTGCACTATCAACCCGAACAATTGCCCCTGGCCGCTCTACTGAGCATCATCGCTGGTGAGTGGGACGCCGTGTGCGCCGCCCAGGACCTGCAAGTGCCGTCGCGCATCGTCCACCTGCCGCTGTCCTGGGATGATCCGGCCTGTCAGCTGGCCATCGAGAAATACATGACCACCGTGCGCAAGGACGCACCCTGGTGCCCGAGCAACCTGGAGTTCATTCGACGCATCAACGACCTGCCCAACCTCGACGCGGTGCAACGCACGGTGTTTGACGCCAGCTACCTGGTCATGGGCCTGGGGGACGTCTACCTCGGCGCGCCGGTTGCCACACCGCTCGACCCACGCCATCGACTGGTGACCACCAAATACAACCCGGCCCGGACCTGGACCGCGGAAAACTCGGTGGGCATCGGCGGCGCCTACATGTGCGTGTACGGCATGGAAGGGCCTGGCGGCTATCAGTTCGTCGGGCGCACATTGCAGATGTGGAATCGTTATCGGGAGGTCGCCGCATTCGACGGCAAACCCTGGTTGCTGCGGTTCTTCGATCAGATCCGCTTCTACCCGGTCAGCGCCGATGAGTTGCTGCACATCCGCCGCGAATTCCCCCTGGGCCGCTTCGACCTGAAGATCGAGCACAGCCAGCTCAACCTCGCCGACTACCAGCGTTTCCTGGTGCAGGAAGCCGACAGCATCGCCGCGTTCCGCCACCAGCAACAAGGTGCCTTCGAGGCCGAGCGCGAGCGTTGGATCGCCAGTGGCCAGGCACACTTCGACAGTGAAGAACCGGCCATCTCGCCAAGTGAAGATGCGCAGCTGACTGACGGTCAACTGAGCGTCGACAGCCACATCGCTGGCAACCTCTGGCAAGTGCAGGTCGACGTGGGCACGCGGGTGGCCGCCGGTGATGTGCTGGTCATCCTGGAGTCGATGAAGATGGAAATCCCGCTGCTTGCGCCCTCGGCCGGCGTGGTGCGCGAGGTGCGCGTCCAGGCCGGTTCGGCGGTGCGCGCCGGACAGCGCGTCGTGGTGCTGGAACGTGACTGAACTCAATCAAAGGATTAACACCATGAACCTTTCGCTTCGCTTGGACGACCTGCGCGATGCCTATCGCAGCGGCGAACTGACGCCTCGCAAATTGCTGTTGGACCTGCGGGAAAAAGCCGCGGCGCTGAACCCGGACTATCACCTGTTCATCCACCTGCTGACGGTCGAGGAACTGGAGCCCTACCTGGCCGCATTGGAAGGCCGCGACCTGGAAAGCTTGCCCCTGTATGGCGTACCTTTTGCCATCAAGGACAACATCGACCTGGCCGGCATTCCGACCACGGCAGCCTGCCCGGCGTTTGCCTATGTGCCGCCACGCTCGGCGACCATTGTCGAGCAGTTGCTGGCACTGGGCGCGATCCCCCTGGGCAAGACCAACCTCGACCAGTTCGCCACCGGGCTCAATGGCACCCGCTCGCCCTACGGCGCCTGCCGCAACAGCGTGTTGCCCGACTATCCGGCAGGCGGTTCGAGCGCCGGCTCGTCGCTGGCCGTGGCCCTGGGGGTGGCGAGTTTTGCCTTGGGCACCGATACCGCCGGCTCCGGTCGGGTGCCCGCCGCGCTGAACAATCTGGTGGGATTGAAAGCCACCCTGGGCTTGATCTCCACGGCGGGCGTGGTCCCGGCCTGTCGCACGCTGGACTGCGTCACGACCTTCACGGCGACGGCCAAGGAAGCCAGCCAGCTATTGGCGCTGACGGCCCGTCCAGACCCTCGAGACGACTACAGCCGCCACAACCCGCAGTGGAACGACGGCTCTTCGTTCGGCGCGCCTCGGCGCTTTCGTTTCGGTGTGCCGCGCCAGCAGGACCTGGCGTTTTTCGGCTGTCCTGAAGGTCCGCAACTGTTTCTGGAGGCCATCGAGCGACTCGAACGTCTGGGCGGCGAAGCCGTGGAACTGGACCTGTCGCCGTTCCTGGAAGCCGCACGGCTGCTTTATGAAGGCCCGTGGGTGGCCGAACGCTACAGCGTTGCCGGCCCATTGATGGAGCACGAACCCGACGCCGTACTGCCCGTCATCCGCGCCGTATTGGCGAAAGCGCCTACGGTAGATGGCGTACAAACCTTCCGCGCCCGCTACCGTTTGCAAACGCTCAAAGCCCAATGCGACCGGGCCATGGACGCGCTTGATTGCGTACTCACACCGACCATTGGCCGGCCAGTGACCCTCGCCGAACTGGCCGCCGAACCGGTGCTACGCAACTCGGAACTGGGTTACTACACCAATTTCATGAACCTGCTGGACTACGCCGCCGTCGCCGTTCCCAGCGCGTTCATGACCAACGGCTTGCCCTGGGGTGTGACGCTGTTCGGTCGAGCCTTCACCGAT